>NC_011247.1 GCF_000019685.1 Borrelia duttonii Ly | reverse complement strand
TCCTCGAGCTGCCCGCCAGTGTGCTGGAAGCCAACTTTACATTTTTTCTTTTTTTTTACATTCCCATATAAAATTAATAATATAAACTTCATAAAATCAATATCATTAGTATAATAAATGTAGGAATACAAGTCCATTTGATTTTACATGTAAATATAAATAATAATTTTAATATAGATATTAAAGTTCACTTCTGATATTTAATTTAGTATGTTAAAAGCATAAACATTGAAGTTTTATTGAAATCTCCTTGATGAGAATTGAGATGAAGTATTGATCTTTATAAACATAAATTTTCAAAAACATTGAAATTTTAGCCTATTAAATTGAAGAATCAAATTTAAAAACACCATTGTTATATATATGAGATAGCATTTTTAATTTTTTATATATAATATTGATGGTAATTAACAAAATTAAAGCAATAATTTTGTTAATTACCATCAATATTATTAAACACCACTCTTTATTTTTGCTTATAACCAATCAAAGATATAGAATGAGTTACTTACAAACAAAGGATTCATTGAAAAATAATTAACGTTTATTTTTTACATAAAAAAAACCGCACAAAATTCTTATTAGGTCAATAATAATGCCAATTCCAAACAAACCAAAAGTAAACATATATAGCAATCCAGTACCAACTCTCCTCGAATAAAATCGATAAATACCAAGATATCCTAAAAAAAAGCACAATATAAATAAAATTAACTTTTTTTCATTATAACAAAGTACACTAGAATTCATTTCATAACAGTTTAACTTATTTGAAACTCCACAATTAACACACATAGCAACCTCTTTTTAACAGCCTTGCCACAAGAAGTACAATACACTTCATCAATACTTTTAGACATATTATTCCTCTCCTATAATTAATAATTTAATACAAGTAATAATATCTGGACCTCAATTTATTTATCATTACTAATTCAATAGATTTATTAAAATAAAAGCATTGAAGAAACTTCAAAGACATATTAATCCTATGAAAAAACTTATAAAAAAAGCATTACAAAATAAATTCGATTCTATTAAATATTAATATAGATAGTAATTAAAAATTAATATTAGAAATAGTCCCTTGTCAAGATTTATTTTAACTATATGAGATAAATATAGCTAAGTTTGTTGACAATTTAATAACCTATTGTCATTTTTTGCCATTTTAATGAATATTAAGACCATTAATAAAAACAAAAATCAAATAAAACCTAATTCAGTCTGGCTATATGATAAACAACATAAAGTTCATCAATAGAATTTGATAATTCTTTTCCTCTCCTATAAAAAAATAACTTTCTGGCATTTTCTTTAACATCTCTAATATCTCCCTGATTTAAAAAAATAGATTCAAAAACAGAAATCATAATTTGAACCAATAAAATATTATTACTATCATTTTCTTTCATACACAATCTGATACTTCGAACAAAATTTTTAGAAATTTCCGCTAATTTTTTTGAAGAATACTGAGACACTATAAAATAAAACATATCAGCATACATATTTACAGCAGTATCAATAACATTTTCATAAGCATTAATTATCAATTTAACAACATCAACAACTTGATCCATTTTTATTTCGTTACTATCAAAGACAGAATTAACATGATATTTAAAAATTTTCTTAAGTTGTTCAATTGAATCTATACTCATCTTAGGATTATGTATTTTAAAATAATTTAAAATATTCTCAAGTTTATCAACAATATTATCAACCTTCATTTTTATTATGACATCTATAGATTCCTTGGTTAATTTAGCATTATCACAATTACCAGAACCATTTACACAATACACATAATTTTTAAGAAAACTATAAATTGTATGATACTCTTGTATAAGAAGACATAACGATCTTGCATATTTAACAGACTTTGTAATAAAAGTCTTAAGTTGAACAATATCATCTTTGCTTAATCGATCAACATCATTTCTAATATTAGCATTATCAATACCAGAATTATTCTCTAGAGCAGGACCATTCCTCATATCAAAACCATTAGCTACAACAAAATCACTCTTGGCTCTAGAACCATTTCTTGCATTACCATTTATATCCTTGACAGTTTTAGTTCCGTCAACTGCATTTTTACATGATACTATAGATATTAGCATCAATAATATAAATACATCATTATATCTGGTCATTTTTCTCCTCCTTTTTAAAATCAAAAGCTTGTGTACAACATTTTACTTCCAAATTAGCAATAATCAAGAATATACTACTGATTAAAATTCATAAAAAAAGTAAACACTGAAATTATATACAGATAGAACATCAATTATATAAATATATTTATCTTGAAATTAAATTTCATCATATATACACTAAGACTTTTACCCTCAATTTAGGGTAAATATAAATGGATAACTATAAAACAATTATTTAAGAAAATTCAAAATTATAAATAATATAAAACTTCACTACAAAATCAAACAATAAATTTTTAATTCTCCAAAACATCATGAGTATGAGATTCTCTTAATGATGCGGAACTTATTTTGACAAATTTAGAATCTCTCTTTAATTCTAATATTGTCTCAACTCCCAAATATCCCATCCCAGACATTAAACCTCCCTTTAATTGAAAGATAATGTCTTTTACCTTACCAACATAAGGAACCATCCCCTCAATACCCTCAGGAACCAATTTCCCAGGAGAATCTTTACTTTCAAATTGAAAATACCTAGATTTAGAACCCCTAGCCATAGCAGCAAGAGATCCCATACCAACATAAATCTTAAATTTCTTGCCATTATACATTACTTCCTCTGAGGGAGATTCATGAGCCCCAGCAAAAAGATTCCCTATCATCACACTATCAGCTCCTGCAGCAATTGCTTTAACTATATCTCCTGAAAATCTAATACCACCATCTGCTATAATGCAAATATTTGTATCTTTACAAGCCTCAAAAACATCATTAATTGCTGTCAACTGTGGCACACCAACTCCTGCAACTATTCTTGTTGTACATATACTCCCAGGACCTATTCCCACTTTTAAACAATCCGCACCTGCATCAATTAAATCAAAAGCCGCTTCTTTAGTTACTATATTACCTGCAATAACATCCAAATTTGGATATTTACTTTTAATTTTCCTTACAATCTCAATTACCTTAGTAGAATGTCCATGTGCAGAATCAACAACAATAACATCAACATCTGCCTTAACCAATTCTTCAACACGCTCTAAAGTATCAACATCAGTAGAAACAGCTGCCCCAACCCTCAATCTATCATTCATATCTTTACATGCATTTGGAAAATATTCTTGATGTTCAACATGATCTATATCCTTGCAAGTTATTAATCCTCGCAAACTATTTGACTCATCAACAATAAGTAACTTTTCTATCCTATGCTTAAATAAAATCTCTTTGGCTTCTGACAACGTAATATCTTCTTTTGCAGTAATTAATTTTTTAGTCATTGCATTAATCACAGGAGTATTATCATCTGCAATATACTTAATGTCTCTACTGGTTACTAAACCTAATATTTTACCTGCATGATCTGTAACTGGCAATGCAGAAATATTATGTTTAACAATCAACCTTCTAGCCTCTTTAATACTAGTATCCTCATTAATCGTAATAAGATTCCTTATAATCCCATTACGATGATAAGATTTTACTATTTCCACCTCTTTCCTTTGCTTTTCAATAGTAATGTTCTTATGTATAACACCTATCCCACCTTCCTTTGCCACCGCTATCGCCATTCTACTTTCTGTAACTGTATCCATAGCTGAACTTAAAAAAGGTATATTTAAATATATATTTCTTGTTAATCTTGTCTTCAAATTAACATCACTAGGTAATATAGATGATTTCCTAGGAATTAAAGAAACATCATCAAAAGTCAAAGCTTCTTTTACTATTTTATCCATCAATTATTTCTCCCTCATTCACTAATTTATAATTATTCCCATTCTATCGTCGCTGGAGGCTTAGAAGAAATATCATAACAAACTCTATTTATCCCCCTAATTTCATTAATTATTCGTGATGAAACTTTTCTTAAAAAACTATAAGGTAACTCAACCCAACTAGCTGTCATAAAATCTAGAGTATTAACACACCGAATGACAGCTGTATATTCATATGTTCTGTTATCTCCCATAACACCTACAGTTCTTACAGGCAATAACACCACAAATGCTTGTCTTACTTTATAATATAAATTATTTATCAAAAGCTCTTCTATAAAAATATGATCAGCTCCTTGCAAAATATCAATCTTATCTTTTGTTATTTCCCCTATTATTCTTATTGCCAATCCTGGCCCTGGAAATGGATGTCTATAGAGAACTTCCTCTTCAAGACCCAATTGCACTCCCAATTGAATTACCTCATCTTTAAAAAGATTCCTTAACGGTTCTAATAAATTTAGGTTAATTTTATCGGGAAGTCCTCCTACATTATGATGTGATTTAATATTTTTTGAAGAGCAAACATTATTCTTAACATCAGATTCAATAACATCTGAATAAATAGTTCCTTGAGCTAAATATTTTATATCATCCTCTTCTAATGCCACCTTTTCAAAAATTTCTACAAATGTTTTCCCTATAATTTTTCTTTTCTCTTCAGGATCATCTACATCCCTTAAATTAGTTAAAAACAACAAAGAAGAATCAATATGTTTTATATTCAAATTATACTTCTTATTAAATTCCAATATCTCATTGGCTTCATTCTTCCTTAAAAAGCCAGTATCAACAAATACACATATCAAATTATCCTTTATTGCCTTATTAATCAGCAAAGCACATACCAAAGAATCTATTCCTCCAGAGAGTCCCAAAATTACCTTACTATCACCTACCTCATGTCTTATACCTTTTACTAAATCTTCTATACTATTACTTAAATCCCAATTTGTCTGTGCTTTACAAATTTTAAAAACAAAATTCATAAATATTTGATTACCAATATCACAACAACTTACTTCCGGATGAAATTGTACACCATAAATTCTTTTCTCTAAATTAAATACAGCTCCAACACAAACCTTAGTATAAGCAATTTGCTTAAAACCCTCTGGTATTTTTTCTATATTATCTCCATGACTCATCATCACTTCAAATTTACTTGGAAGCTCTAAAAATAAATCGGCTTTATTATCATCAATAAATAATTCAGTATGTCCAAATTCCTGCTTATCACACTTAGAAATCACACCTCCAAATACCTTAATAATCAATTGCATACCATAACATATCCCCAAAATAGGAATACCCAAATCAAAAATCTCAATATCAACACCAGGTGCTTCATCCAAATATACAGAAGCAGGACCGCCACTTAAAATTAACCCTACAGGATTCATATCCTTAATTTCTTTAGCAGAAAGAGAATATGTAACTATTATTGTATATACACCCATCTCTCTAATTTTTCTTGCAATAAGTTGACTATACTGAGAACCAAAATCCAAGATAACTAATGCATTATTACTCACTATAAAATTCCTTTAATAATCATTTAGCCTACAATTTTCATAAAAATAATTTTATTACATTAACAAAAAATCAGGTATTGTTATTTATGCTATTTTTAACAAAAAAATCAATATTTATCATTGTAGGCAACAATTCTATAAGAATTATTAGCCTACAATTTTACATACATCAAAACATATATCAAACTCCAAGTGAAAACATTTTCTCATTTAGTAAAAAATTTATTGCAATCCTGTCTTAATTTTTTGAACAGCATTATCTAATAAATTTGAAAAACTACCTATATTACCTTTAACTTCAAAATAAAACTCATTACCATCTTTATGCTTATCCTTATCAGTAAATTTCTTTAACGAACTGTCATATTGATTATATGTTCTAGAATATATCTTATGAATACTATCCTTAAGACCTTTATAAGCATAATGTACAGTTACGCTTAGATTATCGTTACTGGTGGTAGTATTAGTATTTTTTATGCTATCTTTGAAAGCAACAAGTCCTTTATAATCAAACATAAAAAGTTCATTACCAACCAAACTCTTTTTTAACAATGATTTAGTAAGATCAATCACAAAAGCAAATTTAATATCCAAAGAGCCCAAATCATCTTTCTTTAAATATTCATTAAGTTCTTTTAAAGACTTAATACTCAAACGTTCTACATCTTTTGAATTAACTAATACACTAATTTTTCCAAGATGTGAAGATTGACTTTTCTCTAAACTAGTGCTAGAAAAATGACTTCTCTCTTCAAAACCTCCTGGAAGTGGCCTACTATAAGAATTGGATGTAGATTTATGCTCATTATCCACAAACTTAAATACCAAATCAAAATTAATAGGAAATTCTTCCATATAATAATACTTTTTATCACCCACCATCACTGAAGCATAATCTTTCACAAGCCCAGATTTTGGTTTTATAAATAAATTATGACTACAACCAAATATAACAAATAAACAAATCAAAATAACATTTTTTATAATAATTCTCACAACAAACCTCCCATCTGAATTAAAAAACTAAAAACATATCATCAATAATAATACAAACTAACAAAAATTTCATAATCAAACGTAAAACCTACTCCCTTAATTTAAATAAGGTATACAATGGCTTACTAAATTACCTTTAATGCTGAAATGCTGTAAATCATATCTTAACATGACTTACAACACTCCAACATTAAATCTTTATATCACAAATTCAAACCAAATTTTACAAAATCTGTATGGTACTTAAAATCTAAATAAATTAGATAACAATAAAGAAAATTCCTAATCTTTACCAATAACACCATTAAGTTTTTTTGCAAAACGTGAACTTAAAGTCTCAGATGTTTCTTGAATTTTTTTATTTTGAATCTGATTTTCCTGCTCCATATGCACCATCCAATCATCAAGACTTTTATCTGAACCATATTGTCTTTGAAACTCTCGAAACTCTCTATCTAACTGCATAGTAGTATAGTCAACTTGAGCAATAAAATCTTCAATATCCATCTCTTCGGCCTTCAAGTTTTTTCTCTTAGGAAATTTAATTTCTTTAACTTCTTTCATATAATCTAACCTTTCAACAAGTAAGAATAAAACAAATGATTAATTTACTAATATATCATACATAAATATTATACATCTTAATACAAAATATATAAATCATAAAACTAATTTGCTTTCATACTAAAAATTTCAAAACACATATACAAATATTTTTAACATAAAAACAAAACTAAGGTGATAAAATTTTAATAGAATTGACATTATCTACAATAACTTTAATATCATCATAATCATTAAAATAAGCATTTATAACAAATAAATAATCATCCAGTGAAGGCTCAATTTCTCCTTTCAAATCACTCTTTACTTCCGCATACTCTACCCTTACATCATCACTCTTAAATTCTACTACTTCTACAACATCTAAAACATCAGAATCAAAGATAAACTCATTGGAAGATTCAAATTCCCTTATAATATTTAAATTATTACTTATTATATCAAGCATATTTTTAATTTCATCTTCATCTAAAACAAAAATTTTATCTAACTTATCAATCTTACTATCTAAAGCTTTTTCCAAAAATTCTAATGCTTCTTTTTGTCCATCATTTAAATTGGTTTTAAATATTATTTTATAAACTTTTAATAGATCTTTTTGAGATATTGTTGACAATATATCACCATGCTCAGACATTTTCTCAACAACAATTCTCTCAGCTATATGATCTACAATACCTTGCACAGAATAAAATGAATTATTCAATAAATAATCATCTAATTTTTCAACTTCCAAAACATTTTCTATTATAAATTGTTGTCCATTTGCGGATCCCTCTAAAACCTTTTCTTTAATTATTTCATAATCATTTCTTTGAGCAACACTCCCTTTCTCCACTTGTTCCTGAGAATCATTAAGATGTTTCCAAATATCACCGTCTTGCTGAATTTGATTTTGCTCAGAATCATCATCATGAAGCACCTCATCCAAATCATCCTCAGGAAATTGGATACTTAGATTATTTTTCTCGTCTACACTACAACTAGTAAAAGTAATGACCGAGCAAATAATAATACTCATAATATTTATCATTACACTCATAAATAACAGCTTTCTATTTTACTACAAAATTCTAATTTTTAAAACCTCAACACTAATCAACTTTTATAATCATTAGTATCAATGATATAGCATTTAACATATAAAACTCAAAATAAAAATCTGTTACCCATAATTGAATTTATAAGATTGCAAAAAACTAAATTTAAACATAAAAATAAAATGTAAAAATACTATTCTTTAAAATCATCATAAATCACAATTAATCAAAATATCTTTTGAAAAACAGGTCAATATTCCAAGCTTCTTAAGCTCTATAATTATCAATTCAGGAAAATCAGAAATGCTTTTTGTAGCATCAATTATCAAATAAGTTTTAAATCCCAAATTATGAGCGTCAATAAGAGTTTCCTTTACACAAAAATCCAATGCCAAACCAGCTATAAACACCACACAAATTTCATTGTTCTTAAGATGTCTTAAAAGCCCCGTAGGATTCTTTTTATTACAATCATCATAAAATCCACTATAACTATCATAATTTTGATCCTGTCCTTTTAAAAAAATAGCTTTGATTTTTTCAACGTCTAAATCTTCTGGAAATGCTGCTCCCCATGTATTTTGAACACAATGTTTAGGCCAACCATCAACATTAGTTTCACTTAAAAAACTTATATGATTCTCAGGATGCCAATCCTTAGTTGCAATAACATGCTTAAAACAATTTTGAAGTTTATTTACTAAAGGAATAATATCCCTACCATCAGGAACAGGAAGTGCTCCTGATTGCAAAAAATCATTTTGAATATCTACAAGTATCAATGCAGAATTATTCAAAACTAAATGAAAGAATGTACTTTTCATTAAATAAGTATATCATATAATTAAAATTTAAATTTTGTTATCAAAGTTAATTATTTAAATATCCTAAAATATATTTACAATAAAATTTTTTATTTACTAATCAAGCCTCACTCTATTAACTATTTCCCTAAATATTGCCATCATTTTCTCTTTATCTTTTATCACAATATCTATTCCCTTTTGAATATCTGCATCATTATTCATTTTATCAAAAATCTTATAAAAATCTTCTGCTGTAATTTCATCTCCCTCATGTATACTCTGAATTACCTCATACACATTATACGTCACAACACTTACAACATTCTTCATTTTGTTCATATATTGCACAAAATGCTTATTTAATTCGCTCAAATCCTCAAGTGTTGCTTTAGTTTCAAAATTTTTTTTATCTATCTTACTACCATTGCTATAAGGCAAATCATGATTAAAATTTAAATAATAATAACTACCGGTTGTCATATCCGATAATCTATCTACAAATTTTTTACAAGCTTCTTTATATTCATAATATTTATGATACCTTGATTCTTTATAAACACTATATATTTTATGTGCCGCCAATGCCAACCAATACATCCTATCACCATTATACCACAAAGCCAAATAAACATATCTAATTGGATGACGAAGATTAAACAGATTAGGGTTATAAGAAAAAATCTCAGAAAAAACTAAATTGGGAAAAGACATGCCATAATTATAAGGTTTAGAATCAAAATCTTTATTGTAATAAAATTCATGAAAAAGCGATTTTATGTCTTTAAATTTTTTCAAAGCATCTTCCCGTGTTTTTAATTCCTCATATACAAATTCCTCCCGATCAACAATAGTAAAATCAAATTTATTCTCATATTTCCCGTCTTGTTCATAATATTTTTTTACACGTTTTTTTACATGTGTCTCTTCTGGTTGAATAACAACTTCTTCTGCTGCAGGAACTTCTGGTTGAATAATACCTTCTGCTACCTCAGGAACTGCTGGTTGAATAACAACTTCTTCTGCTGCAGGAACTTCTGGTTGAATAACACCCAACAAATCTTGTGGTTTATTTCTTGTGTCTAAAACACCTTCTTCTAAACTACCCGATGGTCTAGAGATTACCTCAGAAGAACCACCTAATGGTAAAGTAGCACCCAATAAAGCTGGTGATGTTTTACCTATAATAACTCTTGGTTTTTGATTATATTTTAATTTTGATAATGTTCGAATACCACTTTCTGTAAAACGTGATTGCCTGCAACTAAAAAACAATACACTCAATACACAATATGTTGCACATATCCTCATACCTAATTTCATCATAAATTCTCCCTTTTTATAAATCATATCATCAAGATCACTCAATATCAAATATAAATTAAACTACTAAGCTCAAATGTCAATTGTACTTATCTTATATTTGACATATCACTTGAATTAAAAATTCAAATACATAAACAGATAAAATACACAACTTATCAAGAAACAAATTCATCTAATGATAGTTATTATATATAACAAGTTATAATAAATGTTTTTAACAGTTTCGCATAATCCTATATACGAAGTCCTTAAAATCAATATAATAATAAAAAGAACATCAAATTCATCATCACTATATGTCTTACAACCTTAAGTCTTAACAATTTCAGGATCAGTTACTACGGATTTTATATAATCAAACCCTTTCTACACATTATCAGAAAGGGTTAAATAATAATTTATTGAATGCTCAGTTCCTAGAATACTTGCTTAATGCATCAATTTTCATATTAATAAAATCATCAATATAAGAACTATCATAACTGATAATTTGATTATATAGCTCATCAAGAACAGATGCACTAAATACTTTTTTTAGATCTAATTTATAAGCTTTATTTTTAAGATCAAATCTAATTTGCATTTCTCTCTTTAAATCTCCATCACTAACTTTACTAATAGCAAGTTCGGCTTCTCTCAATGCATTAAAAGTTCCAAGCAAATGGTTCACAATTTCAATGATTTTATCTGCTCCCAAATTATTTAATAACTCATAAAACTCAATATAGTCATATATCTCACACTGACCCTGCGCATCTACAATATCAGAATCACACAATGCTTCTTTTATATAAAAAATTAACATTTTGCCATTTTCTGACACCCCAAATAAATCAAGTAACTCATAAAGTTCAAGGTCTATAGAATCAATACCACCCTCTTCATACTTTTCTAATAATCTACTTCCTTTGTCTAATGTTTGATCAATCAAAGAATTCACAACAAGTGAAGTACCATCAAAATCAGAAACATCTTTAGATGTTAAGTTACAATTCATTATCAATACTAATAATAACAATAAAGCATAAAATACTTGCCTAATCACTAAATATCTCCTCTTACAATTTAAATATATTTTTTATATTTTTTACTTAATAGTTGTTACCTACACCTAAATTCTTGTTAAATTAACAATATTATAAATATAGTACAAACCATATTATAACAGAAATTATATTAATAACCATTATTAATATCAATTAATTAAAAAAGAGTTTAATAATAATTAAACTCTTTACTTATAAAGTAAATATATTTTTATACAAATTACAAATAATGTATAATAAAAAATAAAGCCTCAAGAACACCTTGAAAGCTTTATTTAATCATTCTGATTTATCAAATGGAAACTATAAAATATCTCTCAATTACAAACCTTCAACATCAATATTATCAAAAAAGCTTTCAAAATCAAGTTGAATGTCCCATACTTCACTATAATTTTTCCGTGAAGAATCATCAAATTCAAAAGTAGCCTCATTAACACCATGAAAGAATTTTTTCAAACTAACATGATATTTTTTTACTAGCTCATCTCTCTTTTGTAAAAGTTTGTTCTTTCTAACAGGGTTTTCCTTAATCTCATTAATATACTCTTCAATATAAGATTGACAAGTAGCAAAGTTCATTTGACGCTGTACTAGTTCTGAAAAATAATAATCACTGCTTGCAAAGATAAGATAAAATTTATAATCATCTGTATATGTTTTATAACCCTTATCGGCAGCAATATTAGCATTAAATACTATGTTTCTTATAAATTCAACTGCTACTTTTTCTGCATAAGATAATTTATTATACTTGGAAATAAATTCGTTACGAATAGAATAATATCTATCAATATCCAAAAAATATGCATCATTAAAAGGAAAATAAAAGTTATAATCATTAATATCATACTTTGAAGAAAATGGAATATTGTCATAAATTTCAACAGCAGTAGACTTGTTAAATATTTGTTTTAAATACTCTGGATAACCGCTGTCTTTTTGAGACAATGTATCTTCTAATTTTAGCTTCCATGTTGTCAAACTCGTAACTAGTCTATCTTTTAACTCTGTGGTGGCATCTATATTTTTCATATTATCAAAATAACCAATTTGAACTTTAACATCTCTTGCCCTTCTCATATATCCCAAATGCATTCTAACAACTCTTTTAAGTTGATAATTACTCCAACTACTAAATAAAATATCAAACTCATCATCACTATATGTCTTCAAATTTTGACCTCTAGCAATATTAGCAGAAGTTAATATGTTTCTTATCTCTTGAATTCCTTTTTGGTCATCATCAACAAATGCCGAATAACGATCTCTCACATCTGTTAAATCTTTAAAATTTGATGCATCGATTTCAATAAGTTCGAATTTTCCATAATAAGGATTGTGATACTCAAGAGAAACTTTAATAATCGAAAAATCAGAACTATCAAATACTTTCTTAAGATAACGTTCATACTCTTTCTTTACAAACATCAATCTATTCAATAAACCTTGCTTAAGAATATTGTTCCTACAATCACCAATCAATACCCGTGATGCTTTTAATGAAGTAAAAACTCTAATTAACTTTGACCTAATAACTGAAACTTGCCCTGCTCCCCAACTATCCAACAAATCATGAAACTCAGAAACTGTATATGTCTTATAAACACCTTGATCATCCGTAATAGTAGGATCACATAATACTTTTTTTAGATAAACAAATACATCTCTATCTTCTTTTTGTATATTAAGTCTAGTAAGCAAATTATCAAGCTCAACATCCATATCACCAATATCTATACCCATACCCATTTCTTCAACACCCTTTCTTACAGCTGGTGTATCATATTCCACTCTTGGACTAAAAGGCTCATCTACAAACCTATTAACTTCATATAAAGGACCAACAACAACAGATTTACCAAAAGAATTTTCCAATCCCTTACCATCTTTAGCAAGATCCGAAGATTTTAAATTACAACTTATTATTAATACCAATGATACTAATAAAACACAAATTTTTTCCCCAAACATAAATATCTCCTTTTACATTTATATCAAATATTAACTAATTTTTATTGTTCACTACAAATCATGATCCAGATTTTTTCAATTCCTCAGCCTTTTTAATATTATAAATTTCCCCAATTTTATTCATAATTTTCTCAAATTCATTCTTATAATCATGTTGATACAAATTACTATCAGTAAAGTCAAAAAAATTTTTACTATCTTTTTTTAATCGCAAAAACAATTGTTTCAAATATGCAGGATAATTAAGTACAAACTTATCAAAATCATCACTTATTATTGATAACATATCAGAATCTTTAAGCTCAATGTGAATCATATCTACAAAATCATCTTTCTCTTTGATGATCTTCATAACTTTAATATGAGCAGAAAGTGCTGGAAGAAAAAATCTACCATCACCTAATAAAGAATAAAATTCATAATCAACAACAGTATTTTCAGATGATAAATTATTAACAGAAGAATCAACTACTTTTAATCTCATATCCTCAACTTCTTTTTTTTCTGAATCAGACAACTTATTATATATAACTGGAAAATCCTGCATAGCATTATAATAATAATTCATTACATAATTAAAAATCAAAAAATCTTTTGTAAACTTAGGATCAAAAAGAAAATCGAGAGATGGAATACTCTCATAAACTTCAGCAGCAGTAGACTTACTAAATAAACTTTGTAAATATTGTGGATACTTATCCTTAAAAATAGACCAAGAAAAAATAAAAAAATCCTTTAATAAAGTTAAAACCGATTTTATTCCATTTTGAACCTCTTTAGTAGCTTCTATTTCTTCTATCTTATCAAGATTATTAATTTTATATTCAATATCATCTCTCATTTCAAGATATTTTAAACACATTCTTGCAAGTCTCTGAATTTGACTGAAAGTCCAATTGCCTAGCAAAGCATCAAAACCATCATCACTATATTCAATACAAAATTGACATGCACTAGTATTAGAATCAACTATTATTTGTTTGATATACTTAATTGCCTTCTGTTCATCAACAGAAAGCCCCTCTGCAAGTTTTACAAAAGATTTTACATCAGGATTTACATCAGGATTTTCGGAATCAATCATCCCCAATGCACTTTGTTGAATATCAACAAAACTCTTGACAAAACGATTTTCATAATTGACAATGTTGTCATATATATCGCCAATATTTGATTCACTAAATATTTTTCCTAAATCTAAATGATAAGAATTTTTGTTAAGATCTAATTTCAATTGTAATTCTGCTCTTTTTACATTGTTATTAATACCTTTAACAGCTGCCTCTGCTTTTTTTAACAAACTATAAGACCACCATAAATGCTTCCTTAATTCATAAACCCCATCAGACCCCAAATTATTTAACAAATTACAAAATTCAGATTTTGTATATATCTTATAATCACTTTTATTATCTACAACATCAGGATCACACAATATTTTTTTTATATACGAAACTAATTCTTTGCCTTCATCCGAAATTTTAAATTTATCAAGTAACTTATTAACATCAATATCTCTAATCTCAACACTATTTTCCAAAAAGTCTTCAAACGTATTAAATAAACTATTTTGTTCCAATGATTTTCTAGACACAAAGCCCATATTTGATGGTATTTCAGAATTCAAAACTTTTGGAGATTTTAAATTACAATCTATTACCATTAACACTAGTAATAACAATAAAAAAAAATCTTTTCCCCTAACCATTAAACATCTCCAAGTTAAATTCAAACTTTATTATATCATAATACAATAATGTATCTTCAATATTTTAATTTATGCTATGCATCATAATTATAAATATCATCTTATCATTTCTCATCACCATTCATATAATCAAAATGCCTTTTAAGAGAAATAAATTGAACACTATAAGGATTATTATACTGCAAAGAACTATTATATATATCTGCAAAACAAGGCTTATTAAACATACTCTTCAAATCCCTTGCAAATCCATTATATGCCATATTAAAAGTCATTTGAAAATGATTTTTATTACTCTCTTTAAGCTTATCAAAAGCAATCTGAGCATTATTTAATACAATAAAAGTTGGTTTTAAGGATTTAACAATCCTTTTCACAAAAGTTGCACCCAGCTTTTCTAACAAATTATAAAATTCACTATTGCTATATGTCTTATAACCCATATTTAATCCAACATTAACATCGGTTACAAATTTTTTTATAATTCCAATAAACATTTTCTCATCATCAGACAAACCAAATCTATTGATCAAAGAAAAAAACCTTGCTTCCTCTTTTTCTGGAGATTCTTTAACTTCCACAACTTTATCTTTTAATGTAGAAATTGAACTATCGTCACATGTTATTCCAAAAGCCTCAGAATCATCGGGTTTCAAATCTTCTTCTCTTCCTTCATAATTCACAGGTTTGTGCTCCCTATTTTCTGTTGTCGGGGAAGCTACTGATTGCTCAAATCTAGTTAAGGATGTAAAATTAGTATCCGGTTGTTTTGCAACAACTTTACTAGGAATATATACCCCACTATCAGTTGCCAAACCTTGCTTTTTTTGAGTATCTACTCCACAACCCCCAAATATTAAAAAAAATAATAATAATAAAAACAATACATCACAACTTTTCTTCTCATTCATTATTCAAATCTCCTTTTTCTTAAAAATTAAAGCAATAAAAATTAAATTAATAAAAAAATATCAAATAATAAATAATATTAATTAACCAATATAAATCATTTATAGCCAAAACAAAATTTATAAGCTCTAATAATTAAATTTTTTAAGAAATTAATTTAAAAAAAGCCTTGGATTATACTAATCCGAGGCTTAATACCATCTAAAAATGAATAACTTTATATTAATTTGGAGGGAAACATCCTTTTAATTCTATCTAGCATATTATTAAGTCTACTTACAAATGAATTATCAATTTTAAGTACAGGGGGTATATTATCAGCATTAATCATATGAAACAACCCCTTTAAATGAACTTTATACTCTAATACAAGCTTATCAAACTGCCCTTTAAAATACTGCTTTTGATCTTCATTATCAATTTTATTAATTTCTATTTCAACTTCTTTTTGTAAATCACTAAACTGCAAATGCATATTTATAGATTTAACAATCTCAAAACGATCATCACCAAATAAACTATAAACCTCATAATCTTTATATGTTTTATAACCTTCAGCAACACCAATATGAGGATTAGTAATTATAGCTGAAATTTCCATAAACATTTCATGTTCCTTTACTGATAATTTTTCTTGCACTTTTTTTACAAATTCCAAATGAGTAATATTAAATTTAAAGTTAACAAAACGTTCTGCATAGTTATGATTTATATTCTTAACAAGAATAAAGACAGGATCAAAGTTATGAAATAACTCTCGCAAGTATTTTGGATAATTTCTCACAAGAACATCAAAATCTTTCTGTACTGCCTCTTTTTTAGATACATCTCTAATACCCTCAACAAAGTCACTAATTTCATCTCTCTCTTTCAAAGTATCAATATGAGCATCTAAAAAAGATTGAAAATCAAAGTTTGCATTACCAAATAAAGCTTCAAACTCATAAACTTCATATCTTTTATAAGAATCAACACCATTTGACTGAGTTAATATACCTTTCAGATAATCAATGGCATTACGATACTGAGGTTTACACATACGATACACAAACCTATAGGCATTAATATAAACAGCATAGTTACTAAGTGAATTAAACAAATCATATACTGCAACATTAGAATTAGAATTAGACTCAGTAATAGACATAGATTTAAATTTAGAATAAATATCATCAACAATATCCGAATTAAATACCTTTTTAATAGTTAAATGACAATTAGATTTATAAGCATTCAACTTTTGTTGTAAAATACCTCTTCTATCTGACATATGAATAAGGTCAATGTTAATTTGAGCAGTTTCAATTATTTGTAAATTTTTCAAAAATATTTCTACAATATCTTTAATTGTAGTGCTACCCAATTTTCCAAATAAAACATCAAATTCATAATTATCATATGTCCTATAACCCTCAGTACGACCAATATCAGCATCAGTTAGTATTTTACGCATATCATCAATCATTCTTTGCCTCTCACTAGGCAATTTCTCATAACAAGATTCAAAAATTAAAATATATCTGGCTTCATTATAAAGGGTATCAAAATTAAAAGTATGATCACCAACTATACTACCATTGTATATTTCATTATCATTAACAAATGCATTAAAAGCTTTTCTCAAATCAATAAAATAGGGAAGCTTATAATTATCCAACTGAGATCGTAATTTTTCTAAAGCATAAACACTCTTTACAGACTTAATAGCTGCTCTAACTCTAGAGAAAGCACTAAAATTTGACTTGGGTCCTATTAATTTGCGCACACTTGCTACTCCCAAATTTTTTAAAATATCACGAAAATCATCTTGACTCCATGTCTTGTTAGTGTCAGAAGTCATATCAGAATTAGTTACAGCTTCTTTTATCAAAAAAACAAATTCCTTTTCCGATTCATCCATTTCAAACGTATTTAAGAGCTCATTGAGTTGCTTATCATACAAAGCAAAATCAACACCTGTTTCCAAAGGAATGTCTACTTCTTCAAGCTCTTTGTCCACAAATACTTCTTCAAGTGATTTTTTGTAAAGCACAACATCATGTCGTGGAGATTTTAAATTACAACCTATTATTAATATCAATATAATCATGGCATTAACAAACAATATCAATAATAAATTAAATTTCTTTCCTTTAACCATCAAAATATCTCCTCAAATATATTTATTTAAATTTAGTACAATTACTATTTAATTTATGATAAATTATTATATCATTTTAAATATTATATGATAATTAAAATTATATAATAACAATATTATTATTATATAATTTTAAATTTAATACAACTTAATATCTATTTTAGATTGAAATTATTTATTACATTTTAAGGTAAATAACTAATGAAATATAAAGAAAATAAAGTATAATAAAAAGCACTGGTGAATTATTATTATATTGTATTATACTGAATATAACGCTAATTCATTAAAATTTATACATAATTAGCAACAACTATTCTAATCAAACAATATAATTTACAATTATTTATTACAAATAATTTATCGATAAATAAAAATTAAGCCTTAAATCATAATAATCTAAGGCTTAATTATCATTTTTATTAACTAAAATCAACTAAAATCTATTTTACCTAACTAATCAAATTCCGATTTAGTACCAAACCACTATCTTTTGTAAATTTTAATATTACAACCTATAACAACTACAAATAAAAAATACATTTACCAACTCTAAACATTAAATATCTCCTCTCATAATAAAAATTAAATACTTAATCTCTATCTTGAATAACAACTTAAATCCAAATTAAATTAAGTCAAATATAAATATTCTCTATACAATACCCATATCTTTAAGAAAATACCATATCCTATCTTCAAGTCCTTCCATATAAGTACTAAAAGAGGTAGAAAGTTTCATAATACTAGAATATATATCATCAATATCATCAGAATTAAACACACTTTTAATATTAAAAAAATATACTAATTTTACATCACGATGAAATGAATACAAAAACTCACTTTTAGCATTTCGAAAATTCTCTTTCCTCTTATCATCTTTCTCTGCGGCTATATAACCATCAAAAGCATTAATTGAATCAAATAGCAAGTCCATTTTTTTATTTAAATCTGCAAAAATCCCTGCCACTTTCACCATCCTATCAGCACCAAGCTTACCTAATATACGATAAAATTCATAATCATCATATATCTTATAATCTTTAAAATTAAAAACACTAGGATCCATTAGCATATCTTGTAGCAGTAAATCTCTAACACAAAGAATTGCATCTCTATCATCTTCGCACAGTTTGTCATAACAACGATCAAAAGCTCTCATATACAAAATCTCTACTGAAACACTACTCAGTTCATAAATATACGCTACAATTAAATTAGGACTAAAAACCTTATCTTTATCTTTAACAACAACAAATTCATTGAAACTTCTCTTTAAAAATTGAAAATAACTAAAAACTGCAACACAAAAATTGGATTTTAATTCAAACAGTACATCATCAAACTTAATCTTTGGATTAACAACTCTAAAATAAGATATCATTTCGTTGTAAGCTTTCCAAACTTCAATAAATACTGACAATTTGCGAATATTATCAGCACCCAAATTTTTTAAGAGATTATAAAATTCATCTTTTGTATATGTCTCATTATATTCAGAAATCTCTATATTAGGAGAAGTCATAATACTCTCTAGATGCAAAATAAACTTTATGAACTCTTTATCACCTGAAGACATTCCAAATTCACTTAAAAGCTTAACAAGTGGCAAATTCCAATCTAAAACATCAACTTTGCCATTAGCAGAAAGTTCTACAAAAGACACACTTGACTCAATATCTTGTTTTACTTTATCAAAATGTTCTACATTATCAAAACGTCCCACTCTAGCAAAATGTTTTACTTTATCAATAGTTTCCACTCTTTTAACACTTTTCATTTTGCCAAAATGTTTTGATTTATCAATACTTTTTGTGGATTCTAAATCACAACTTATAACAACGATAAATAAAAAAAACAACAAGAAACCTTTTCTTACTCTAAACACTAAATATCTCCTTTTCAAATAACATAATATTAACTTAAATAAGCTATTAATATTAATACATTTATAACCAATACTTCAAAATAAATAAAGAGCTTAAATAAAAAGCTACAGCCCAAAATTGAATCCTCAAATTAATTTTGATCTATTTTACATCAAACTGTAATTTAAAATTATCAATAAAAACAAAAATATCAGCTTTAAGTTGATCTAAATGACTGAAAGCAACAATATTAAAATTTACAAGACTATTATATATGGCATTAATGTCTTTATTATTAAAAATAATCTTTAAAGATAAATCATATGTAGTTTTCATGGTATTAAATGTTCTACGCAAAGAATATTTTGCATTTCGAAAAGCAAATGTCTCTTTTTGATCCATAATGTTATCATAAAGATAATCAGAATATAATTTTTCAATTTCAAATATCTTGTCAATAATATCTAAATGGATTTTTATTATATTTTTAATCCCATTACTACCAAAGTTTCCTAACATTGAATAAAACTCATAACCACAATGTAAAACAGGCTTATCAAAAGCAAGACTCATATTGCTCATAACATTACACATATAATAAATAACTCTTTTCTCATTATCACACAACTCTACAAAACAAGAATCAAAAAATTTAATATTCTCTACATCTTTAACAAATTTATTCAAAATCAAAGAATGATGCTCAAGCGTATCATTAGGATGAATTATATTTTTACCAGCACTAAACATGCCAAAGATTCTCTTTAAAGATAAAAAATAAATATTTTTATAATTTTGAAAATTAAAATTCAAATTATCTCTTAACTTATACCATTTAAGATCAAAAATCATTTTTTCAACTTTCTTTAAATCCTTATAAATCACATTAAATTCCATAATTTTGTCAATATCATCTCTATTCATATTTTTTAATAAATGATAAAATTCATCTTTTGTATATGTTCTATCTGTCTTAGAAACCATTATATCAGGATCTCCTACAACTCTCTCCAAACACATAACAAATTCCTGATTTTCACTAGATATTTTAAATTCATTTAAATCATCAAAAATAAAATTTACAAAACCTATTCTATCTTCAAAAGAAATCTTCTTGGACAAACCTTGTTTATACATTTCACCATTTTTGATAGATTTAAAATTACAACCTATTATTAATATTAAAAATAATAATAAAATAAAACCTCTTTCTTTAACCACTAAATATTCCTCTGTGAACTGCTATTTCTAAATCAAAGATTATAGAAATAGCTTCTTGTTTCATCCCATGATAGCTTTTTAGGTTCTATAAGAACGGTCATCCACTAGAGCATGGTCCACAAGCTTTACTTCAGGCAGTTCCTGCCTTAGTTTTTATTTCCTTATAATAACAAGCTTTAAGATTGAGAGCTGCATTTATATCTCTATCGTGCAAAGTGTTACAACTCCTACAACTCCACCTAATATCACTTAATTTTAGAGTTGTATTTTTAATACCACAATTGTTGCATAGCTTGCTTGATGGAAAATATCTATCAACTTTATGTAAATAGGCTCCGCACCACTCTGATTTATATGATAATTGTCTTACAAACTCATGCCATCCCAAATCATTAACACTTTTGCCAAACATTCCTTTTTGCATACTTTTAATTGATAGGCTTTCTATTACTATATTTTTATAATTAGCTACAAAATAATAAGATAATTTATGTAGAAAATCTTTTCTTTGATTTGAAATTTTCCTATGCAACTTGGCAACTCTTAATCTAGACTTAGCTCTATTTCTAGAGCCCTTTTGTTTTTTTGATAGTTTTCTTTGGCATTTCTTAAGTTTACGTTCATTTTTTAGTAAACATTTGGGATGATTGATTTTCTCACCCCCACTACTTACTAAAAAATGCCTCATGCTCATATCAATACTAACTATCTCTTTTTTATTGCATTTAGTTTTATCGTTATTTTTAACATCTAAGCACTCAACTGCTACTGAAATGTAATATTTATCATCAGTATCTTTTTCTACTACTACATTTTTAATAACTTCATTGCTTTTAATTTTCCTATGTAGAGCCAACTTTACAAATCCTATTTTAGGTAGCTTTATATAATCATTTTCTATTCTTATTGAGTTTTTTTGATTATTAGTTCTAAAGGTTTGCCTATTTTTCTTACTTTTATATTTAGGAAATCCTTGCGTTCTATTTACTTTTTTAATTTCTCTAAAAAAATTACTATATGCAGAATTTAAGTCAAGTTGGGCATTGCAAAGAGCCAAACTATCAACTTCCTTTAAGAATGGAAATTCATTTTTATAATTACTTGGATTAACACTAAGACTTTTCTTATTTTTTTCATAATAATCTTTCTTATCACTTAACATTTTGTTATACAAAAATCTTACACATGCAAATACTTTTGAAAAATATTTCTTTTGATTGGCGTTGGGATATATTCTGTACTTATAAGCTTTATTAACACTCATTATTTTTTAAAATTATTATATTATATTTTAACTTACGTTACAAATTCATCTCCACCTAAATTTCATAGAAATTATAGGTGGAGTATTCTTTTTAATTTTTTGACAAAATTAAACAATCCTCAAATTTTCTTATTGAATATTTTAAACTATCTTTTATTGCATGATAATTTAATATCCAAAATCCATTAATATCTAAATATTAATGTTACAACTCAATAGTCCATTACCCTTGCTTTCAAATTTTCAAAATCGGTTTCATAACTATCCAAACCTTCAAAAGACATATCATCAGAAACAATCCTAGGAAACACTTCTTTTAAATATAATTTAAACCTATCTTCAAGCCCATTAAAAACTTCAGTAAATTGACTTGCTACAGCATCATCTTCAATCTCAAACTTAATTTCTTCTCGAAGTGACGACATTAATTCAAAAATCGGCTCACATTTTTCAACAAATTGCAAATAGCGATTATTACCAGTCTCATCTCCAAACAAAACACAAAAGTCATAATAAAAATACATCTTAGATTGTGACTCATCTTCAACATTAAAGTCAGTTAACTCATTGCTTATATAATCAAAAGATGAACGTAATTTTACAGAAAAACCAGAATGTATACGTCTAAAAATTCTAAGACGTTCATAATCACTCTCAAAAACATCTAAATTCTCCTCATAAGCCTTCATCACAGAAACAATACCATCATAGATTGTATTAAAATCATCTTTTTGAAAAGCACCTCTAAATTCTAATGCATAATTACGATCGCAATCATTTAACTTATTATTAAAATGTTCTTTTATCTTTCTAATATCAAAATTCATCATCATCCATTGAATGTCACTTCTTTTCTTATTAAGACGAGAATATTCTGACATAATATGTGAAAGTTTATTAATACCCAAATTACCCCATACACGATAAAATCTAGGTTGATCATCTTTATATTCCTCACTATCACTATAACCCTCAAAACCACTGGCCATTTTTTGCACAGAATGAAATACTACCTTATCATTATACATAAGAGCTGAATAAAAATTTTTAATTGACTCAATCTCTTCTGGTTTCTCTTCTCGTATCCCTCCTTGACTTCCCCCTGCTTCCACTCTTCTTTCTTTTAAATCAAATTTTGATTCTAAATCTTGACTCTCAAAACCTGGTTTCGCAACATCTACATTCTCACTAGTAAACTTTTTTAAAGGCAATTTTTCATCGGGGAATTTAGAACTACTTGTAGAAGTACTTAACCCACAACTCATATCTGTAAGTAACAATAAAAACAAAACTGAATTATAAAAATCCTTTTCCATAAATATATCTCCTTCTAGATTAAAATTAATCCACTACCACATGCCAATATTACCACACAATATAGAGTATAATTAACATTCTATATAAAAACAATTTAACCCACAAATCATTTACTCTAAAGTACTCAATATATCAACACTAATTAATATTGATTTTATAATCATAGAATTACTTGCATTTCACAAGTTTAACTCCCTTAAAATTGATTTTTATCATTGTATACCTATCTTTAAAAGATTACAATTATCTTTTTAAATTAATATTATTAAATTTAAATAAATAAAACATTTATATTAAATTGATACACATATAAACTAAATTTTAAACTTTGACCTTATCTTTAGAGAAATTACTTTTAACAAATAACAAATTACCAGGAAATAAACATTTTCTGGTAATTCACTTATAAAATTTACAATGAATAGTAATAAATAATCTAATAGATAATCTATACAGATTACCATTCCCAAAAATCAACCAGCATATCTAAACAAATGTTAACTTTCAAGCTGTTCTTTGCTCAACTCTTCACTTTGCTCACTTTGAAGTTCTGGAGAAGAATCTTGAGATTTCTGTTTTTCAGGCATAAAAGGCGACATTAAAACCTCTATAGTTGCTTCCAATTTCAAACAATAATCATCGGCTTTCCTTACATCCTCACGAGTTCTTTTTTCCTCTTCAGCAGCTTTTTGATAATCATCCCATTTCCTATCAACTTCCTTTGTAAGTTCAAAATATTTATTATCGGAATAATCAATGCTATTTCCACCTTTAGCCTTAACAAATTCATTCAATGCAGCAAGAGCCTTACTACAAAGTTCATAAGCAATATTTCTTTCAGAACAAGCTTTATCCCAAATATCATATACATACTGCAATCTTTGCTGTGCCTTTTCTAATTTTTTAAGCAAAATACGAAAAGATTTAGGACTACTATCCCAAGGGTAGGTATAATCATTAATTTTATCAACATCAATATTATCAATATCATTAATATCAATATCATTAATATCAATATCACCTGGCTCCAAATATTGTTTCTCAGCAACATTAGGTACAAGCCCTTCAACATTAGGTACAAGCTCTTCTCTTTTTACTAAATTTCCTTTATCTTTTCCATTAATTCCATTAATATCATCATTCTTAAAATCAATCATTCCATCACTACTTATAGACTTTCCATCCAATTTATCAAGAACACCTCTTAACAAACCAATACCAGAATCTAAATCACAACCTATAAATAGCATTAAAATAACAGCTAATAATATATTATTTCTCTGCATTCTTCACCTCGCATTTTTCCCAACAAGAATACTACAAACATATCACTAATTTTATTATTTACAATGTTAATTTATAATTTCTATTTTAAAACCACAATGTCAACAAAACAAAATCTAAACATCACAAAAAAATAAATAATAAAACAAAAATGCTTTTTAATACTGCTTCTTATCTCAGCATATAAATGTTGGGCATAAATATTTAAACAAAAAACTTTAAACTCTAGACTTTCATAATACATTTTGATAGCATTTAAATTGTACTAAATATATCTTGATATTTGGTATAAATTCAAAATAGAGGATAAAAGATGAAAAAATGTTTATTTATGTTGTTACTCACTATGCTTTCATGTTCATCTTTAGATGAAGAAGATTCCAGCAACAATGAATATTACCAAGATGAGTATAATAGAGAAGAGGAATGGTAAGCTTTATAATCAATATGTGAAAGCAATAATAAAATTAAAAATTATAATCATTAGCAACCTTTTTAAAGTTTTTGCAACTTCTTTTTAGAACTTATATATTAACAATATCACTAGCTATTTGCTAGTGATTATATTAGCAATATGTATTTTTATACATATTGCTAAAAGAAATTATAATTCTATTTAACTATAAATACTCAAAATTGCAATTATGAAAATTAAAGTGCCAATGATATGCTCCAATGATTTTTAAAATTTATGACAAGCAAATCTCACTATCAATTATTAACAATTAGATTAAAATCATTAATTTGGTTTTATATAAAAATTAATAAGTTTTCAATCAAAATAATTTATACTTTATAAGTTAAACCAAATAATAAAAAATATAAAAAAACCATCAATTTTTATATTTTTCTTATTGAAGATCATTAATTAAAAATGTATAATACAAGACATATAATAAAAACAATTATATAAGGTTAAAGTGTTATAAAGTGTATGAAATAATATTATCTTCGTTTATTCTCTTAAAATTTTTCTGTGATGCACTTACAAAAGAAAAGTACTACAGAAAATTTCAACTAAAAAATGTCAACAACTACAGATATCAATTTACATCACAAGAAAAAGAATTATTTCTTATTTAAAGATTGTGTGCTCTAAATGAAGAAATTAAAGCAAGAAAATTAAATTTTATTTAAAATATCAACGAATCTCATTTTTATATTCTTCTCACCTTGGAGACTCTTTAAAGTAAAGAGTCTCTTTTTTATACCAAATCTAAATTAATATTTAAATTTGTTTAAATAAAATGTTTAAATAAATTGATTTTTTTAATAAAAAAATATATTATTTTTGCTAAAAATGTTATAATTATTACCTAGGCAGTAACCTAAGGTAATTAAAAATGGATATTAAAATAGATAATGAATTTAAAATAATTTTTAATAACGATTTAAAAATAGTAGATGGCCTTGATGAGCGAAAACAAAGACTGCTTTTATATCTAAAAACACCTATTGGCAGTCTTTATGACAAAAATTATGGTCTTGATTTTAATTTCTTCATAAAACTTTTAAAGAACCAAAAAGAAGAAGAAATTAAAATCTTTTTTGCAAATGCACTAAAAACCCTAGACATAGACATATTAAATATCAAGATAAAAAAAAAGAATAAAAAAATAATATTACAATTTTTTTTAGCTGGAGATACTGTAAATATGGAATATAACTTATGAGAATAGTATTTGACAAAGAAACTGGAATCATTACAAAATCAATAGAAGAAATACAAAATATAAAAAAAGAAATACTAAAGAGAGAATATAATATTCTTATCAAAGACAATTCCATTTTTGACATAATCAATTACCCAAGTTCTGCCATTGACATGGAAATAATTCAAGCATTAAATGAATTATTTGAAACACTCAAAGAAGGAGGAAAATATTTCAAAAAACTACAACATTCCCTAAGTATACACAAAAGCTCAACTTACGAGGCAGTCAAACAAACATTACTAGCAATTCCACAAATAGAATACGCAAATATTATAAGTTCTGCAGGAACAATACAAATTTACATAATATTTACGAAAGAATATAGAACACTATCAGCCATTACACAAGATATAAAAATACAAATTTGGAAAGCAATATATAATACTGCTCCATGTGGAACAGCATTTAGAGGAAAAATAAAACTTGAATTTTTCAATAAAAACGGACAACAAAAAACATATAAGTTTAGCTTGGGAATAATTAAATATGCATATTTAAAAGTATTATATAAAACCGAAACAGAATCTATCCACAAAGAAATAGATGAAAACATAAGAGAAATTTATAAAAAAATATTTCAAAACAAATACAAAGATATGGGTATCTCTTTTTGCTATCAAGACTTGTTAGGTCCTGTAAGTTTACTACAAGGAATTAGAAAAATGAAAATTGGTATTCATACAAAAGAAAATTTAAATACCAAAATAACAGAAATCAAAGAAAGTGAATTTCAATTCAACAATGACATTGAAATTAAAGCAAACGAACTTATTTCTTTTGATGAAAATTCAAGGCTCATAATAGAAAGAGAATAAGAAATGAAAACAATTCCACACTTTTTACAAAATACACAGATTGCAAAAATTATACAAAGCGAACTTGATTTTAAAAAACAATTATTAAAAGAGCTTAATCAATTACTTGAGAATTTTGCTTCTATTAATGTAGATGAAAGTATCAATTCAAGATACATTGCATTACTAATGCTATCACTATTTAATGCATCTCATTTAAAAAAAGGACTTAAAAAAGATCTAATCAATTATATCAAAGCATTAACATTTGCAATAAAATCAATAGGCACAGATGAAAGTTTTCATTTAATATTTAAAGCATTTTTACATGCAAGAATCGAAATTAATGTTAATCCAAATATACCTGGCGAGATTATCATAAAATTACTTGAACATATAAGATCACCAATTAAATTTAAAATAGCCGGTAAAATTAAAGGAAAATTAAAAACTATTATGATTAAACATAAAGGCAAACTTAAAAAACTTGTATCCAACTACATTCCAAAGGATTTTCAAAATTCAACTTATGGATTTATAAAATCTCTAATTCCTGCAGGGAGAACCATTAAAATTTTTGATATTAATAACAAAGAAATAAAATAAATTCATATCATAAAAAACAAAATAACAAGGAGGGTATATGGAAAA
This sequence comes from Borrelia duttonii Ly, assembly GCF_000019685.1. Classification (NCBI taxonomy): domain Bacteria; kingdom Pseudomonadati; phylum Spirochaetota; class Spirochaetia; order Spirochaetales; family Borreliaceae; genus Borrelia; species Borrelia duttonii. The sequence goes on along the minus strand of NC_011247.1, from coordinate 135,777 downwards.
TGAACAAGACAATACAGAAGAAAGCATACAAATAAAAGATTTTAACAGAAAAATCACAGTCAATGAAAATGATTTAATTCCCATTGACGATATTGTTGAAGAGACTTATGCAATTACATATAAAAATTTACTTACACAAATTCAAGAAGATACCTTTTATAGAGGTATTGAATATTTTAAACAAGTAATTAGAGAAATAATATCTAAAGAATTACTTGAATACGAATCTCATGTAGACGAAATGTATATAAAAACAATATCTAAACTAATAGGCCTTAAGAACGAAACAAACAAAATTACACTTGATGATGTTTTAAAAAAAATCAAGGAAATATTGATTCAAAATATAAATCAAGCTGGAGATAACATAAATTCAAGCAAAATATCAATCTACAATCCACAAAGACAGGATTTTGAATTAATTGGATTTCAAACATTTATAGACAAATTAAAACAAATTTTTGCAGAAATCACTAATTTAAACAACCTAAAAAACCAGACAGACAAAATTCTTGAACAAATAAAACAAATTACAAGCATTACTAACAATATCAATACTTCTTATCTCAAAAATCACGAACTAGAGTCAAAATTAAAATCTATAATACCAGAAATGCCAGAATACAAATATCCTAACATGGAATTAGAATTTCTTGCTTTTCATCCTACAAACAAACAACTATATAGATTAGGAATAGAATATCGTTATTTAAAAGGAATTCCTAATGATTTTCAATATTGGAACATACAACCTACACACGATGCTTATTATACTTTAAAAGAATTTTATGACAAATTATTAAAAATAGAGATAACAGGCGAAAAAGTAGAGTTAAGGTTTCCGAGAAATTATAAAGAACAAAATATATATCTTCAAATAATGCTTGCCCTTACAAGGGATAAATATCCAAATAATACCATGACTAAAATAATTTACTTGAGATTTTCAGAGAATAGTAATGCATCACAATACAATATTATATATTCCTACACCGGGAAACAACATAACACAACTATCACTCTTCTTGACGGATGGTACAAACTAAAGAGCTATATATATAACAACGATGAAAATCAAGATGTTCCTCATCTTCTTAAATTATAATTTTTGCATATATTTAATTTTTGTTAAAAATATGTTAACATATAAACATAACAAAATTGATGGTTTACTCTTTCTAAAAAAAAATACATCTAACTTAAATTTAAAATGGAGGAAAATATGAATACAGTATTTGACTTTTTATCAAATATTGCCGAGACAAAACTCATAATTATTGGAATCATTACGTTATTTATACTAATCCCTTTGGCTTTATTCTTAAAACCTGTATTAGCTGAAATAGTTAAAATTATTAAGCATTTACTCAAGTATTTAATTGATAAACAAAGTAAAAATAAAAAGTAAAAAATTTATTTAAATAAGGAGATTTAAGGAATATTTATGTTAAATAAAACTAATACCGAACTTGGACTAATTGTCTTAAAAAACCTAATAGAATTTTTTGTATACAGTGATACACAAGATGACGAACTTTTTCAAACTGGTATCAAAAAAGTAATCGATATTTACAAATATATGAATAATATTTACACGAGATCGCTACAAAAAATGGAAATGAAAGAAAGTAAACAAATTGTACTAGAGCTTGAAACTATATTAAGCAAAATAGCAAAACTCATAGATGCAATTAACACCAATGCTGATACAACTTTGATTGAAGACTTGCGATTTGAACGCAATAATCTTATTGAAATTAAAACAAAATTGCTACAAGAAGAATTGGACAAAATAAACAGTAAAAATAAAAAAGGAGGGCAAAAATGAATAAGAAATCAATAGTAAGCCTAATCATTTTATTACAATTTATTACATTTAGTTGCAAATCAATAGCATCGCTTACAAATGAACCTGAGCCACCTATTGAACCTACACTTAAAAACTTAAGCATATATGAAACACAACTAACAAGTTATGTATTATATCTTGAAACTTTTTTAATTAGAGCTAGACAAAAATTTCCAAATTATAATTTCCCACCATTTACACTATTTGATCCGAAAAATTTAAAAGAAGAACATACATTGCAAACAATAAAAGAAAATATCAAACATTTAAAGCATTATATCAACACAACAAAACCCATAGCTATTGATGTATATAAAAAATGTAGCAAGTTAAAAAAGTAAATTTAAAAATACACTAATATCCTTCTTACTCTTTTTTTAAAGTCCCAATGTGGGACTTTAAATTAAATTAATTATATTTCTAAGCTTTATTGCAAATAATATAATTAATTTAAATACTGAAGGATAAAGGTTAATTCAAAATTTAACAAATAATAACAAAGAATTCTCCACCTAAACTTCATAGAAATTATAGGTGGAGAATTCTTTGTTAATAAATGGATTTATTTTGATTTTGAATATATTTTTTGATGATATCAATAGAGGCTCCTCCAGTAGAAATAAGACAATAACTTCTAGACCAAAAATAAGGTTTCCAATAATATTTATCTAAATGAGTAGAATATTTTTTCCTTATAAGCCTTGAAGATACTGTTTTTAGATTATTGATAAATGTAGAAAGTTGAATATTGGGGGTAAATTCTAGTAATAAATGAATATGATCCTTATCATGGTTGAATTCATTAAGGGTTATTTTCCATAAAGAACATATATTAAGTATTATTTGGTAAAGAGAAGATGAAAGCTCGGCATTTATGCATTTATGCCTATATTTAGTAACTAATACTAGGTGATAATTAATAGAATATACGCAGTGATTATTAAAAGTTAGCTTGTGTGACATATACACTTAAGTATAAAATATTATAAAATAATAAAACATATGAGTGCTAATAAAGCTTATAAGTACAGAATATATCCTGACGCTAATCAAAAGAAATATTTTTCAAAAGTATTTGGGTGCGTAAGATTTTTGTATAACAAAATGTTAAGTGATAAGAAAGATTATTATGAAAAAAATAAACAAAGTCTTATTACTTATCCAAGCAAATATAAAGAAGAATTTCTATTCTTAAAGGAAGTTGATAGTTTGGCTCTTTGCAATGCCCAACTTGACTTAAATTCTGCGTATAGTAATTTTTTTAGAGAAATTAAAAAAGGAAATAGAACACAAGGATTTCCTAAATATAAAAGTAAGAAAAATAGACAAACCTTTAGAACTAATAATCAAAAAAACTCAATAAGAATAGAAAATGATTATATAAAGCTACCTAAAATAGGATTTGTAAAATTAGCTCTACATAGGAAAATTAAAAGCAATGAACTTATTAAAAATGTAGTAGTAGAAAAAGATACTGATGATAAATATTACATTTCAGTAGCGGTTGAGTGCTTAGATGTTAAAAATAACGATAAAACTAAATGCAATAAAAAAGAGATAGTTGGTATTGATATGAGTATGAGGCATTTTTTAGTAAGTAGTGGGGGTGAGAAAATCAATCATCCCAAATGTTTACTAAAAAATGAATGTAAACTCAAGAAATGCCAAATAAAACTATCAAAAAAACAAAAGGGCTCTAGAAATAGAGCTAAATCTAGATTAAGAGTTGCCAAATTGCATAGGAAAATTTCAAATCAAAGAAAAGATTTTTTACATAAATTATCTTATTATTTTGTAGTTAATTATAAAAATATAGTAATAGAAAGCCTATCAATTAAAAGTATGCAAAAAGGAATGTTTGGCAAAAGTGTTAATGATTTGGGATGGCATGAGTTTGTAAGACAATTATCATATAAATCAGAGTGGTCTAAATCTTATTTGCATAAAGTTGATAGATATTTTCCATCAAGCAAGCTATGCAACAATTGCGGTATTAAAAATACAACTCTAAAATTAAGTGATATTAGGTGGAGTTGTAGGAGTTGTAACACTTTGCACGATAGAGATATAAATGCAGCTCTAAATCTTAAAGCTTATTATTATAAGGAAATAAAAACTAAGGCAGGAACTGCCTGAAGTAAAGCTTGTGGACCATGCTCTAGTGGATGACCGTTCTTATAGAACCTAAAAAGCTATCATGGGATGAAACAAGAAGCTATTTCTATAATCTTTGATTTAGAAATAACAGTTCACTCAAACACAAAATTGATAATTTCATCCATGAAATTTTTTTACATGACTTGCCTTAACAAGGCTCGTCCATTTCTCATTAATTTTAAATAAAAAATTATTAGTACTTATTTGCTCTTAATACAAGTGTTTAATTCTATAATATAGCAAAAACACAAGTTTGTAAAGCATTTTTTAAAGAAATAAAGCACAATTAAAAAAATATAAACAATATTTAATCTTATAAAAAAATAAATATTAATTTATTTTCATATTTGCTAAAACAAGTATTTACTTTTAAGATAAATTGTATTATTAATTAACTTAAGACTTATAAATACTTATATTAGGAGTAAACAATGGAAATCAAAAAAATAAAAGGCAAAACCAACAGATACCAATACAACTTGATTGTACTTATATCAACACTTAATTTTATGAATTTAAAATTAAAGCAATATACACAAACAAACATTTTATATTTTTTTAATGGAAACTTAACTAGAAACAAACAACAGAAAGTCAAGATAAAAACACTACAAAATTATCTATATGAACTTGAGAAAAAATACAAAATCACACTCAACTATTGCAAACATCTAGGTAAGCAATGCGGCAGCGAAATTTATTATAAGCTAAAATATCCAAAAAAAACATGTCATACCAAGATAAATCAATATTTCCGAAACATAAAAAAAGAAAAGATAGACAAATTCACAAAGAGGATAGAAACTTATATTCAAGAAAATGGGAGTCCAAAATGGGAGTGTATTAATAATATAAATAATAATAAAAAGATAGAAGAGAGAATAATAAAAAAGTATATAAGTAAATGCCACTTTAAAATTGATCTTCCTCTTGTTTTATTAAATTCAAAAATAGAAAAAGATTTAAAGATAGAACTTATAAAGGAAATCAAAAAGCATGAAAGAGCCATAGAAGTCCTATCTTTAGACGAAATAAATTTACTCAAAGGAAAGTTAATAGAGGGTACTCCCAACTGTGTTAAGGGCTTTTTAGAAGGGATGGGATATTTGAAAAATACTGAAAGCAAAATTCAAAAACAGGAGATTAAGCAGAAGGAACTTAAAGAAATATTGGACTTAAAACGAAAGGAGCTGGAAAGTCAAAATTATAAAGAAGATGTCCTAAATCAAGAAATAAACAAAATATATGAAAGATACAAAAACAAGCCCCATTTTATTATAGAACAAGACAAATATAGGGATCTAGATTTGTTAATTCAAAAAATAAAAAAGAACACTGAAAAATGCAAATCAAAAACAAAAGAAAGAGATGATATAAAAAACAATATTTTTAGTATATTATTAGAACAGTTGAGGCATAAATTTGATATTGGCATATTGGTACCAACTTTAAAGAAATTTATTAATGCTCAAGACGAATTGAAATATAGTAAAGTAGTTGATAATACGTATTATTACGAACTGCTTGATACAATAAAGTAAAATTTATTATACCAAGGAAAAGGAAGGATGGTGGCTTTACTAGAGTTATTGAAGCAGAAGAAAAAGGAAATAGATCCCAAGAATCAAAAAAAGGGTAAAAATATCTTTTCTAAAGTAGAAGAGATTAATAATCGTAAGATATATCATACTAAAATATTTAATGATTTTTATGCGTTTGGAATAAGCAAGAACGAACCTACTAAATTTTTTATATCCCTTAGGGGAATTTTTAACATAGAAGATATCAGTATGTTTCATTTATTTTCCATACGAGATGATGATAATTTTTTGGGTATTTACTATGGGATTAAAAAATTAGACAAAGCATTTTTGGTAAAAAACTTCAATAAAAGAGAAACTTATACTTTAAGAAAGTGTGAATATATTGAATTCAGATTTAAGAAAGGTGGTGTTTTTTGTTATCTAAGTGGGCTACATAATTTATTAAAAAAGGGTAAGATTGGAAGTTCCTATTATCAGACTTTACTGAGTATACTCCTAGAATTAGAGAGGGAACTTTATGCGTTTTATGGAAAAAAATTACCGGAAGGGGGTATTGTTCCGAGATGGATAGAAAAGAGACAAAAGTAATTACAGTGGCATCAATTAAGGGTGGAGTAGGCAAGAGCACAACTAGTTTAATATTTGCTACTCTCCTATCTCAATCTTTTAAGGTATTAATTATTGATATAGATACCCAAGCATCGACCACTAGTTATTATTTTAAGATAATAAAGGAAAGAGGAGTAGATTTATTTAATCGAAATATATATGAGGTTTTAATATCTAATTTGCATATTGATAATGCTGTTGTAAATGTTAATAGCAATTTGGATTTGATACCAAGTTATTTAACTTTGCATAAATTTAATTCTGAATCTATTCCGTATAAAGAATTTAGATTAAAAGAACAATTAAAATTATTAGAATTTGAATACGATTATATAATACTTGATACTAATCCTAGTTTAGATTTTACGCTAACTAATGCTTTAGTATGTAGCAGTTACATTATAGTGCCAATTACAGCAGAAAAGTGGGCAGTTGAAAGTTTGGATTTGTTTAATTTTTTTATAGACAAGTTATCCATCAAAGCTCCTATTTATTTGATTAATACTAAATTCAAAAGAAATAATACGCATAAAGAGTTATTAAATATTTTAAAGGAAAATGACAATTTTTTGGGTACAATATCAGAGAGGGAAGATTTAAATAGAAAAATAGCTAGGAATGATGTTTTTGATTTAAATAAAGATTATATAAGAGAGTATCAAAACACACTCTCAGTTTTGATGGACAAGATTAAGAATTTTGTTGTTTAAGCTTACATTATAACTTACGTACACTTAGTGTACGTAAAAGCAAAGGAGGGTTGGAAATGGGAATAGAGGTTAATAAGAGGAATTTAACTCAAAATATTTCGCCAGAAGAACAAGTATCTATTCACTATAATAAGCTTAAAGAGAGATTGAAAATTAACTTTCAAAAAGAAATTTTTTGTAAAATTGAAGCGATGAAAGTATTAAAAGAAATTAAAGATAATGAATATTATAAACTTGATAATTATGCCAGTTTTGATGATTTTGCAAAAGATTATAGACTTGCTAGAACTCAGACATATAAATATTTAAAAATAGCCACTGCTATTGAAGAAGGAATTGTTGAAGAGAAGTATGTTATTAACAATGGTATTAATGGGACTATGTTTTTGCTAAGAAATAAAGAGGGCGTTAATATAAAACGATCTAAGCAGAATCCATTGCGACCTTTAAGATTTCAGCTTAAATGTCCTGATGCTTATGCATTTTATAAAAAAAATGCCAAACTTACGAGTTTTCTTTTAGAGAGAGTTTTCTCAGATGAAAAAGAATTTTTAGCAAAAATAGTGACTCAGTTTGAATCTTCAAAAAGAGTGAAAAATTAATTGATTGTATTTTGATGGGATTATATTTAGATTTATTTTTAAAAGTCTTTGAATTTTATATAAATAAATTTATTACATATTTATTATATGGATAGAGCAGAGATTTTAGAAATAAATCTAATAAATTATGAAAATTATTAAGATGGAATTTATATTTTTTGTAATAAATTAGATTTTTTTGTATTATTTATCAATAAATTAGATTATTTTGCTTTTTTTTGATGTTTTTTAAAAAAAATGAAAAAATTTTAAAAAAATGTTTGCAAAATGTTTTAAATTGTTATATATTATAGTTAGTACAGATTGACATGCAATGTGTCACTCTTAATATAAGGACCTGTTACCTTAAAGGGTTTATTGGGGTACTTTGAGGCCAGAGTTTCCAATAAACCCTTTAATATTTAAGAGTTGTTAGGAATATTTTTGTGAGTTCTCTCACGTCAAGACAAAAATTCTTGACGTGAGAGGATTGTGATTAATGTTTTTGTATGTTTTTTGACTTTATAATTTAATACATTATTATATTAATATATCAAAAAATATTAAATTTTGTTTATTTAAATTGTTTTTTATGTTAGACTGTATTTAAAGTTGAGTTGTTTGTTAATGATGAAGCTTGGCATTAGAATGATTTTTAACTATGCTTTTCTCCTTTTCTTAAGATATTGGATTAGTCCAATATCTATTTTGTGGTTTTATTTTTTTTGATAAAGTTAGTGTTTTGATATAGTAGAATTAAATTACTCTTGTTTTTTTGTAAAAATTTGTTTACAATTTATTTAAATGGTATTTAAAAATAAAGAATTAAAATATAGTATTTTGTTTAAATCAAATTTAAGTATATCTGATATAGCAAAGGTTTTAGGGGTTAGAGAATCTACTGTTTTAAAAGCTAAGATTAATATTTTGGGTGAAGTTGCAAGTGATTTAAATAATTTTGATACTAATGCTTGCTTGAATTTTGATTTAGATGCTCTTGCTCGTGATGCAACATGTCAAGCTTATATGCTTGAGAAGGAACGTGATAGTTTTTATAAATCATTTTATAAAGTTGCAAATTCTTATATAAATTCTCATTTTAAATATAAGCAAATTATTATTAATTCTGATTTAAAAAGGCTTATTAATCTTGATGAAGAGATTTTAAAATTAACTAAAGATATCAATAATAATGATAAAGACTTATGTAAAAAAGTGAAGTTAGATTTAAGATATAAAATTTATAAAAAAAATCGACTATCTAAAAAGATTATCTTAAATGAAATGAAAGAAGATTATGGATGTTTACTTAAATTAAAGAAAATCTTTAATTCCAAGGGATTAAAGTTGGAGTAGTTGTGCAATTAAATAATTTGCCTGTTTTTATTAAATTACAAAAAAAATTTAAGCAAAAATTTAATATTGATATTAGTTCTTTTTTACAAAATAAAGATAATAAAATTGATTTTAAGTTGTTTGAAAATAAATATTTAACCTTAAAACAAAAAGAAGTGCTTAGAGATATTGATAATAATTTTTGTTCCAAAATAATCTTTAATGGAGGAATATCTAGTGGTAAGACATTCTTGGCATCATATTTGCTTATTAAACTTTTAATTATTAATAGAGATCATTATCACAAAGATACTAATAATTTTATTGTTGGAAGTTCAATTGGTACTTTACTTGCAAATACATTAAAACAGATAGAAAAAATATGTAGTCTTTTAAATATAGAATATCTTTTAAAAGATTCAAGACAAGTTACATGTACTATTGCAGGTCTTACACTTAATATTTATGGTGGTAAAAATATTGATTCTTTTACAAAAATTAGGGGTAGTAATTCTGCTTTGGTTTATGTTAATGAAGCAACTTTAATGCATAAAGAAACTTTGCTTGAGATTATGAAAAGACTAAGACAAAAACCAGGTATAATTATTTTTGATACAAATCCAGATCATCCTGCGCATTACTTTAAGGTTGATTATATTGATAATAGAGATGTGTATAGGACATATAATTTTAATATTTATGATAATCCTTTAAATTCAAAAGATTTTATTAAAACACAAGAGGCAATTTATAAAAATTTGTCCGCATATAAGGCTCGTGTGCTTCTTGGGGAATGGACTGCCAGTATTGATTCATGTTTTAATGAAGTAATTTTAAATTGTGAATATACATTTAAAAGTCCAATTATGTATATTGATCCTGCATTTTCTGTTGGTATGGATAATACTGCTATTTGTGTGTTTGAGAAGATGGGTGATAAATATTATGCTTATATTTATCAAGATAAAAAGCCAATAAGTGATGAATCAATTCTTCATGCAATTAGTGTGTTTGCAGAGGATTTTAATATCAATACCCTTTATATTGAAGATAGGGATAATACTGATGGGTATGGATTTTTAACAAAAATTATGACGTCTTTAAGACGAAATATGAATCATTATTTTAAAATATCAGCCGTTAAACCTTTAAGTAATAAATTTGTAAGAATATGTACTCTCATACCCTTATTTAATGCCCGTAGTATCGAGTTTTTAAAAATAACAGATAAAAATGTAATAAATGATATTTATAGTTATAATGGCCTCTCTAGATGCAGAGATGATGCTCTTGATGCACTTAGTGCTTGTTATTTGCTCTTAAGTCTTAAATATCATGATAAAATTAAGCATTTTAGTATGAGCAGATATATTTAATATTTGTATTATATGTTATATACAATTAAGTATTATGTGAAGCAATGTAAAAACATTAAAATAAAAGCTAGAGTACAATGACTTTAGCTTTTATTATTTAAAGTAATTTAATGGAATAACCATTGTGAACACAACCTATAACATTATAGTTCAGTCTTTTTAAGATTTCTATATTTTTATTATATTTTTAATTGTTAATAATTGTTTAAGTTTTATGAATATTATTAATATATTTAAGTGTGTCAATAGAGTTTAAAATAAATCAGATGTACTACTGGTAGTACATCTGTTATTAATCTATCTGAAGTGTTATAGATTATATTTTGTTACAAATAAATTATTAATTTATTTGTAAAGCAAAAACTTTGCTTAGAATTTTATTTTACTAATTCATCTGTAAATTTTTTCATGATACTTGCGTAACTTCCATCTACAGTCTCACCACCTTTCGCAAACTTTAAATTCTCTGTCAAGTATGTTTCAAATTCTTTGTCTATTTCTGTTGAGTTTGCATTTTCATTTTCTTTTGCACTTTTCCTTGCTTTTTCTAGAGCTAATGCTTTTAAGAATTTAGTTTCATGTGTAGAAATAGCAGTAAATGCTGCAGTTAAGTTTGCTTCTTTGTAAGGTTTACCTGTTGTTTCTTTAGGCAATGCATCTTTAATATCATTAAAGTTTTTAGCAAGAGCTACTACTTTGTCTGGATCTTGTATAAACTTAACATAATTAGTACCTGTTCCTGTGCCGTATTTTGATGGGTCTACTTTTTTGTCACCACAACTTATAAAAGTGAATAATGCCACGAAGGCGCTTAAAATAATTTTTTTCATTAAACATTCTCCTTTTACCGATTTTGACGGTAATGTTATTTTATAATTCATGTTATCATTTTTGACTAAAAAGTACAAGCCATTGATATTTGATATAGTTGGTTAGGTATATTTGTTTAATTTTTATTGTTTTTATTTTCAGTAATACTTGTTTTATTTGAATATTGCTATATGCTTCTTTAGAGAAAATAAGATAATGCATGGGTTAAGAAATGTGCAGGTATAATCTAATCTTTTATTTCCTTTTCACATTATGTGAAAAAACCTAAGTACTTAAGGGAGTAGGGACTATGATGTTAATCTTGGACATTTTGAGAATTAACTTCTTGACTTGTGTTGAGGTAGATGCATATATCTTATTTAAGATTTTTGTTTGTTGTGTTTGTTGTAGACTTATAAATTAATTAAGGATGTTTGAAGGGTTTAAAAGATTTTGCTTTGTTCTTAAATTATAATGATTTAAGCGAAAGGTAACTTTGTTTTATGATTAAGTTAATGCTATAACGTTATTATGATACAAGATCCTACACTATTGTTTGCTTAAGCTGTAGTGTAGAATCTTGTTTTTAAATAATTAATTTAATGATTGACTTTTTAATTCACTTAAGGTTAAAACTAGGCGCTACTTTGCTTAACCCTGGATTCTTTTGTAGTACGTCTGTTATTAGTAATATCAGATACTGTGTGTCTAGTTCTATATCGTATTCCTCAGCAAATCTAGTTTTAGGATTTTTAACTTTTATTTTAGCTCTAATTAATCTATTTTGTGTTAGTGCTTTTATTACTTCATTATTTTTATTTGCTATCCAGAATGGATATGCATTAACATATCCACTCTCTTGTGATTTTTCAGTTTTTGGTGGCGTGTAGAAAAGAGAAGATACTGCTGAATATTTTCTTGTATTAAAGTCTAAATTTGGTGCATCTATTAAAGTGAAGCTTGTAACCTCAAAATCTTGCCCATTTTGTGTTGTTTCAAATAGAACAATAGGCATAATTTTATTACTTAATGCTCCATTTTCGTAAATAGGTGATATTGAATAAGAATATCTTATTTTATTTTGAAGTTCGCTTATGGGTTTGCTGTCTAGTCCGTTAATAGTTAATGCTTTGTTTTTAATCCACGTTATATTTATTGTTTTATGCATGAAAAGGATAGGAATTGTAATTGATTTATTTCCCTCAATTGTTTCATATGGTTCTTTGAGAGTTTTATTTAATTCTTCTGTGGGATTTGTTGTTCTACTTTGAAGGTCTTCAAATTTTTCAATGTATTCTTTACGTCTACTAATAATTTCTCTTGATAAATTCTCCTCATATTGTAATTTTTCATTTGTTGTATTATTGCATTGAGTGCAAATTACAACTGTAGGTATTGATAATAAAATTTTTGTGTTCATAAGGTTTTTCTCCTTAGTTTTTATTTATAAATTACTTCATGTCATCCATCAAACGAATTGATTTTTCATGAGTTTTCATTATCGCATAAGTTTAAAATTTTATCACCTTAGTAATTATTAATGTTGTAATTTATTATGATATTGGTAATTATGTAATAGTAGATAAAAATTAATACGTATAAATAATATTATTATTTATACGTTCAATATTATTTATGTAATCATTTTATATAATATTTGTTTTTTGAAAATTTTTTAAAACTTTATAAAAGTTTAAATTTCGGAGCAATAGTATTTATTTCTGGATATTTTTGAAGTGTATCTTTTATTAATTGAGACAGATAATGGCTTTCTAGCATTATATTGTATTCTGTAGTGACTTTACTATTTTTATTGTAAACTTTTATTTTAGCTTTGATTGATTGATTTTTTGTTAGTGCTTTTATTACTTCGTTATTTTTATTTGCTATCCAGAATGGATGTGCATTAACATATCCACTCTCTTGTGATGTTTCAGTTTTTGGTGGCGTGTAGAAAAGAGAAGTTAGTGCTGAATATTGTCTTTTATTAAAGTCTAAATTTGGTTCATCTGTTAAAGTAAAACTTGTAACTTCTAGATCCTGACCATTTTGTGTTGTTTCAAATAGAACAATAGGCATAATATTACTACTTAATTTTCCATCTTCTTGAATAGGTGATATTGAATAGGAATATTTTATTTTATTGATAAGTTCATTTAAAGGTTGCCCATCTTCTCCTTTAATACTTATGGCTTTATTTTTAATCCATGTTACTGTGAGTTTTTTTGTACTTAAGAAGAGAAGAGAAATTGTAATTAATTTATTTCCTTCCAATGTTTCATATGGTTCTTGAATAAGTTGTGTTAATATTGATTTAGAGTTTATTTGTTTATTGCTTGTGTTTGAAGTGAGATTGTTAATGTTGCTTAAAAGTTCATCATGTATAGTATTAGACTCTTTTGGTATTTTTATTTTATATTGTATTTGTTCATCTGTTGCGTTATTGCATTGAATGAAGAACATAGTGGTAATTATTGGTAATAATGTTTTTGTATGCATAAAGTATTTCCTTTATTAAATTGATTTGTTTTTCATAAGTGTTTATTATCGCATAAGTTTAAAATTTTATCATCTTGATTGTTATAATGTTAATTATGACGTACTATTAGTCATAGTATAATAAGTTAATACGTATAATAATCCTATCTATTTTATATATTATCTATTTATTTTTTGGGATTTAAAAATATTGTAAAAGTTTAATCGCTATTTTATAATGGAGGGCAGATAATTTATGATATTAAATATTATTTTGATGTTAACAACATTTGTTTTTAGTTGTTCACGTTTATCCGCTTCAGAGAAAATTACTATTCATCATAATGTTGATGATAGCACTGTTAAGGTAGAGATGGTTTTAGGGAATGATTTAGGTGGTGTTCATGTTGTATATCCTTATGTAAGTGATAAATATAAGGGTAATTATATTCTTTTTAATTTTGACATTAAGACTAAAAAAGCTCTTGATCTTTTAAGGGTTTCTTTTAATGGCATTGAAGTTGCTACCAAAAATTTGTGGAGATTTTATGATGCTCCATTAGAATTAACCGGTAAAGAGTATTTGTTGCCTTTTGATGATTCAATAGAGCTTACAGGATTTTATATTTATTTTGATCCTGCATTGGGAGAGCATTTACAACTTGGGGACATGTCAAGAACTCAAGGTCTTAAATTTAATGTTGAGTGTGTTGAACGTGGTAGTCATGGAAAGAATAAGGTTGACTTTAGTTTTAATTTTAGTGTTGATAGTTCTAAGCAATTTTTTGATCTTTTTGATAAGTTTTTAGTCAATTAGAAATTTTGTTTTATATTTTTAGGTAAATATTTAGTGAGGAAATATAATGAGTAAGGTTAAGGTAATTATATTTAAAGTATATGTTGTTATAGTTATATGTTTTTTTATAGCATTTTTGTTTTTTTTTGGAATTTTTATTAGAAGTAAAATGTTAAATGAAGTTTTGAAAAAAAAGAGCGGACGTTATTATCATAGTGGTTCTGATAGGGATATGGTGAGAAAGATTACTTATTATGAAAATCTTAATTTAAATAGAGTACAGAAGTTTTCGTTTGCTGCTTATTATATTAATGAAGATTCTGATGAATTTAAGTCTTTGCAAAACGAAGAGAGAGAAAAAATACTAGCTCCCTATCCATATTTTGAGTTTCATTTTGCTGTAGCTGATAATGGATATTTGATGGATTTTAAAGATGTTTTTTTTAGTTGGCTTGATGGTGATAGAGTTTTTATGTATGACAACAAATTAGATGTAGATTTTAAATCATCTGATGTTCCGTATTTTAAGTTTAATAAAAGTAATGACTTAGATAGTAAAATTGTGGGAGAATATCCTGTTAATGTAATTAATTATTTTTCTATTTCAATTAATGAGGCTTTATTTAAATTGTTACTTAAGCAAAAAACATTAACAATTACTTTGATATCTGCTGATGATGCAAAATATAACATTTCAGTTACTAACTTTTTATCTTCTGATGATTTTAGTGTATTCAATAAAGATGAAGATAAAGTTGAAGATATAGGTATAGATGCGTTTTAGATTTATTTTAATTTATGTTATTTTATAATTTATATTTAAAATATGTTTAACTTTTAATTTTGGTCAAATCACAAAATAGCTGTTGATATATTATTTACTTTAGTTTTTATAAGTTTTTTATTTTATTTTTATTTTATTGTTATACACTTTTTTTATTTATAAGCTAATTTTTAACTTTGGATTATAGAAAAATGTGAAATTACAAATTTATTTGGAGGTAAAAATGGGATTTATTAATAAAATTGGTGTTTTAAATATTTTTTTTATATTTTTGAGTGTTTTACCATTTAGTTATCAGTTTTGTGGTGCTATGGTATTGGGTGATTTTTCCCCTAATAATAAAATCTGTAATTTAATTGGTTCTGTTTTTAAAAGTGCAACAATTACTGGTGCAGATAGGATGGTAATGTCTTCTGTTGTGAATTTTGGCTTTAAAATTAAAGGGGCAATTTATTATTTGGGTAGTGATGATGTTGCAGAAGTAATTTCAGATATTGATGTTAATACAAATAGAGAAGTTGTTGGAGAAGTTGTTGGTTCTGGTGTTGTAGGTATGCAAGATGAAAATGGTGCTTTTAATTTTAAAGATTATGGAATAGATATTGATGAAGTTACTAGTGAGAAGAGTAATTCTGATGTAATACAAAATTCTAATATTATTAAGCCTAAACTTGTTAAGGAAAAGCAGAATAATAAGAATTTAGGTGATGATGCAAATGATACTGATGAGAGTTTTGGGAATATATCTGATAATATTGTTAAATTTAGTAGTAGAGTTGATAAATTTTTGGGTTGGATGAGAGATGATTCTGTTAAGTGGAAAGAGCTGATAACATTGATGCAAAAATTTTATAATAAAAAAAGACAAGAGATTAGAAAAAAAATGGCAGGTTGGCATTTAAGAGAGCCTTTTTTTGTAGATCAAAATAAAGGTACAGTACATCTTTGTGATACTTATGTTGTAGATATGAAAGGCGATAATATTAAAATCTTTTTAGATGATTATTCTGAAGAAAATTCTAGTGATTGGAGTTGGGCTTGCATTAGATTTTTTGCAAGAGAATTTTTATTTGCATTAACTGCATTTGGTAATAATTATGATAAGATTTATGAACATTTGAAAACTTTTTTTGAAGGAAGTATTTTAGAGAGTGCATTAAAAGATTCTTTTAAAAAATGAGATTATTGATGTGGTTATATTTTAAATACTGCTTTTGATACTTAGGTTGATTATATAGTGTTAATTTATGATTTCAAAAATTGATATTTGTCATTTAAAGGGTTATCTTTAAGATTATAGAGATTTTAAAGATAACCCTTTTATTATTTATTTTCCTTGTTTTAAGGTATCTAATGATTTTGGAGAGAATTGATTTGTAAATTTCATTTATTGCTGTATATTTTTATTTCAATGTCTATAAATCTTTTAAGGAGGTTAGATATGAGGTATTTTGGTATTATTGTTTTATGTTTAAGTATCTCTATACTTTGTTGTAAGTTTTATGATGTTGGAGATCAAAAATCATTATGGAATGATAATACTGGGCGTGCTCAAGATGTTAAGGATTTCTTTTCTTCTGATGTTGGCAAAATGAGTAGTGATATTGTTGGTATGAAATTTGATAATAAGAGGGCAAATAAAGGTGATATAGGCAAGTTGCAAGATTCTCTTAATGGAGTTGTTGGAAAAAGTAAAGGGGATGATAAGAAGGAAAAGGTAGATGGAGATGCAGCAGGAAGAGAGGCTGGTAAGCAAGATGCATCACCAGTAGCTAATGGTCAACAAAAAGATGATCAAAAAAGAGATGAACAAAAGGGTGATAAGGAGCAAGTAGCATCAGTTGGTGAACAGCAAAAAGTGAATGTTGAGAAAATACAAGATGATAGTCAAGGTGTAGAAGCTGGAGAGGAAGGTAAAGAAGCATTAAGTAGTGAAAGTTTAAGTAGTGAAGGTCAAAATTTAGATGGTGCTGAACGAGTAAAAGATGGTAAGCAAGTAGAAAATAGTAAAGAAGAATTACAACCTAATAATAGTAATGATAGTTCTGTTGATAGTTCGGGTAGTGGCAGTTCTAATGGTGGATCTGGTGGTGATGTTGGTTCTGGTACTTTGTTGGGAAGTGCTGCTGAGGGAAGTGTTGATGTGCAAGGTTTAGATGTTGTTTCTAGTGAACAGCAGCAAAATCAGGTGCAAGAACAAATTCAACCTCAGACTCAAAGTCAGAATGATTTAACTGTTGATTTGGGAACTACTAATTTGGGAACTAATTCTTTAGAGAAATTAAGTTTAAGTGGTGTAGAAGATGAGTCTAGAAAAGTATTATCTGTAAGTATGCCTGAAGTTACATCTAATTTAGGTCTTAAAGATAATTCTATATCTACTGAATCTATTGATAAGGATGAGCATAGAGATGTAAAAGGTGTTAACTTGGATTCTTCTTTGCTAGATAATAGAGTGACAGAAGGTATTGTATCTGGTGAGAGTTTATATCCTAATTTGGTTTCTCAGTCTAATATGCTTGATAGTAATGTGGTTGAAGAAGAGAGAAAGATTAATGTTCCTACTTCTAATCCTACTTCTAATATTCCTGTTGCTAAGGAAAATAAGCCTGTTGTGTCATTGAAAGAAACATCAGCTTCTAAGGTGCAAGATATAGAAGTTAAAGGAGGACAAGTTTCAACTTCTAAATCATCAACTTCTAAATCATCAACTTCTCAAACACAAAATGTAAAAACACAAAATGTAAAAACACAAAATGTAAAAACACAAAGTAATGTCAAATCCAATAGTAACTTTAAGTCTGCAGATAAATCTTTGGGTAAATCTGTTTCAGTATCAGGAAATAAAATTGTTGATAATGTTGTTGATGGAATTGTTCATGGAATTGGCGATGGAGTTGAAGCTGTTATTAATAAAGCAGATACTTTAGTGACAGCTGCTGTACAAGGTGCAGAAGCTGCTATTGGTGTTATTCACGATGCTGGAACTTTTGTTATAGATACTCTGCAAAATATGGGTTCTAGTATACTTGTTGGCATTGATCCTACTTCTTATGTTTCAAATTCAGGAAACGGCATGTATTTAGGTTTGACTTCTAGTGAATCACAGGCATTTGCTCGTTTAGAGGGATATTTAAAGAGTGCTATTAAAGTTAATGGAAGAGCAGAGGATCAGAGTAAATTGGAAGCTGGTCATAAAAAGTTATTTGATTGGTTAAAGAAAAATGATTCTGATTTTGTAAAGCGAAAAGAATTGGTACGAGCTATTGAGGGAATATATCAGTTTATTAGAGAGAGAAGTTCTTATTCTTTTGAGCTTCGAAATTGGGCTGAAAATATTATTTGGGATATGAGAGCTAGAAATATTATTTTTGATATTAATATTGAAGATCAGTTAAATAACGATGAGATTGACGTTTTAATAAGCAATACTCTTAGATCTGATAAATATAGAGGAACTATTGTGAGTTTGTTGTTTCAGGCACTAGCCGATACTCTTTATGATAGTGTTAGGGATAATTATAAATCTGAATTACAGATATTTGAAGATTTAAAAGATGCATTTTCTGATAGTTCTCCTAAAGGAAAAAATGTTAGAGAATTAAAGTCTGTAATTGAGTCTAGGACACAAATTGTGAATTAATATTTAAAATTGTATATCATTATAATTGATAAGCATATAATAAAAATTTACCCTGTAATATAAATAAGGACTTGCCTGAGATTTGAATATTAGGTAGGTTCTTATTTTATTTATTCTATTTTATTTAAAATTAAATGAGAATCTCCATCTTATATAACTAAATGGAGATTTTATTTTTGTATTATTTATTGAAGCTTATAAAAGTTGCTAAGAGCAAATTGTTAGTAGTTTTGTTTTATATTTAAACTTATGGATTAGTTGTATCATCTTTTTTATCCTGTGGATTTTGTGTTGCAGATTGTTCATCTTTAATCTTTTTTGCTTGAGCTTTAATTTTTTGCAATTCGTTATTAGGGTTGGTGTTTGTAATGTATTTTTGTGTCTCATCAAAATCGTGCAGAGTAATAATAGGTTTGTCAAATGTAGCTAAATAATTTTTAATATAAGCAGTTTGTACTTGAGCTTGTATTTGTTTTACTTTTTTCTTATCTTGGATTTGTGTTATGAGTATATCTATCTCTTCTTTAAGTTGCATTGCTTGTGCAAGATTTTTTATCATTTCTCTAGTTCCCTGTAGCTTTATATTTATTATAAATTTCATAAAATCCTCATGTGTATAATAAGCCATCGCTTTTAAAAGGGATTGTAATAATGAGAGTGCCTTTTTTTCCTGGAGAGTTAGATGTTGTATTATGTCTTTTACAATAGTTGTAAGAAGGTATAATTGGTCTTGTATTTCTTTGATACTATTATTTGATATTTTTTTAATATCATGTCTTATGGCATCATTAGATGAATTTTCAACAATAGCTTTTGCAATTTCTTTATGGTAATTATTTATTGTGATTGTTAATTGTGTTTCGAGATTTTTTGTTATTTCCTCTGTCCAATACTTTATTTGATAACAATTCTCTTTTATCTTTTTATTTTGAGTAAGTAGATTGTCTATGTTTTTTTTGATTTTTAATATTGTTATTATATTTTTAAGCATTGTGCTAATTTGTTGTTGGTTTAAGTCTTTGGTCAATCCATTAATTTTTGCATCTGCATCAATTTTGCGATCTTGACTTGTAGCTTGATTTAAAGCTTCTTTTATAAAATTTAATGCCTCCTCAATGTCTTGAGGTCCTCTGGTATTAGTGTTTATAATAGCACTAGGTTTTATAATCGTTCTTCTCTCTTGTGGAGTTTCTTCGAATTCTGTTAGAGTTGACATTAAATGTTTCTTAATCTCGGTACTAGTAATTTTTGGACTTGTTTGCGTTTTACAGCTTATTAAAAAGCATAAAGCCATAAATATTTTTAATGTTTTTTGCATAAATATTCTCCATTATAAATATCGTTAATTTTTTTAATATGGTTTATGATATATCACAATTACGAATATATAACAATATTATTATTATTTTTAAATAAAAGTCATTTATTTATAAGTTTGTAAATAAATGATTGTTTTTTATTTAAATTTACTTTTGCCTAAGAAGTTGTCTATTTTTTAATCTGTAAATTTTCCTCTCTGTAAATTTGGAGTACTTTAGTTTTTATTTCTTCAAATTTGTGAAAATTAACATTTTGAAAGTTTTGTTTAATAGTATCTAAAGGATGTGTACCATTACCAAAAGCTGTTCTCATTGATTGTTGTAGATCTTTGAGGGCTTGTTGTATAACAAAATTTAATTTAGATTTGTGTGAAGTATTTTTAATACGATTAACTATCTTTACTGTATTGTTTATCATAGTAAATTCTTTTGTGAAATGTGTAAGTAGGTATTTAGCTTTATCTAAATGTATATTTAGTATAAATTTGTTAAATGTATCATATGTGTAAGAGTTTCCTTCTGGAAAAATTTTCTTTAAGTAAAATATTGTATCCTCATATTGTAAATCAGGACCAGGAAGATGTGCTGTTATTGTATTTTGAACATCAACAGCGCGTTTTGCTTCATCTTTAATTTTTGTGATGTTGGTGATAGGTATGTTTTGAATGTTGATTTTTGTAACATCAAAAGACTCATGATCAGCAGCTATTTTAATAGCTATTTTATAATTATTTATTTCTTTTTCTAATTTGTGAAATAATTCATATGAGTGATTTTGCTGGCTCATATAGACAATCATTTTGATATTGGCTTTTGCATTTTCTATCTCTTCTAATGCTTTTAGAGTATTTGCGACCATTTCTTTAATTTGTTGCTCTCTTAAATAGTTTATAAATTTATAAATTTTATTATTTGTATAGATTGTGTTATTTGTGTTTATAGTTGTATCTTGTAGAGTTTTTTTTATAAACTGTAATGCATTTCTTTCGCTAGGATCTAGATTGTTTTCTATAATTTGTGCATTCGTGATCATTGTAATTTCATTTTTTAAATCAACAGCGCGTTTTGATTCATCTTGGATTTCTATAATTTTAGTGATAGATATGTTTTGAATATTGGTTTTTGCAACATCAAAGGACTCGTGGTTAGCAGCTATTTTAATAGCTATTTTGTAATTATTTATTTCTTTTTCTAATTTTTCATTTAATTGATTTATTAATGACATTTTGAGATGTGTTGGCATATGATTATCATCATCATTTAGTATTTTGATATTGTCTTTTATATTTTTTTTAATTTCTATTACTTTTATAATATTTGTAACCATTTCATCAATTTGTTGCGGGGTAAAATATATTATAAACGCATTAATTTTTTCATCTGTATAAATTTTAATATTGTTGGCTACAGTATTTTTTGTTAAAACATTGATTAAAAAAATTAATGCTTCACTTGCATCAATATATAAATTTTCTGTTTTTATTTTGTCTTTTATGTTTAACTTCATTGAATTGAAGTTAGTTATATTAGTTGGTTTATTTCCTTGTGTATTACAGCTTATAAGTGAACATAAAATAATTATTGACTTTAACCATTTTTGCATAAATACTTTTTCTTTTCAATCTTATTTGCGTGTAACACATTTATCATGCTATCACAGATGAGCAAACATTCCAAATTTATAGATTTGGGATATAGGACAATTGTTTATTTTATTGACACAAATAATATTGATTTTTAGTATTTGTTATGGAAATTGATTTTTAAGTATTAGGTCTGCTTGAGCTTTTATTTCTTCAAATTTGTGAAAATTGATTTTTTTAAAGTTTTGTTTAATAGTGTCCAAAGGCAGTGTACCATTGCTAAAAGCTGTTATTAGTGATTTTTGTAAATCTTTGTGGGCTTCTTGTAGATCAGCATTTAATTTAGACTTCTGTGAAATATCTTTAATATAACTCATAACAGTGTTTTCTGTAGTTGATACCTTAGGAAATTCTTTTGCAAGATGTGTAAGCATGTCTTTAGTTTTATCTAAACCTATGTTTAATATAAATATGTTAAATTTATCATATGTGTAAGAGTTTCCTTTTGGCAAAGTTTTAGTTAAATAAATTAATGCATATGCATACTTTTCATTATTGTTAGGAAGATGTGCTGTTATTGTATTTTGAACATCAACAGCGCGTTTTGCTTCATCTTTAATTTTTGTAATGTTGGTGATAGGTATGTTTTGAATGTTGATTTTTGTAACATCAAAAGATTTATGATCAGCAGCTATTTTAATAGCTATTTTGTAATTATTTATTTCTTCTGTTAATTGCTTACTTAATTCAGCTTTCTGTTGTTTATAGTCATGTAGTATTTTGATATTGGCTTTTGCATTTTCTATCTCTTCTAATGCTTTTAGAGTATTTGCGACCATTTCTTTAATTTGTTGCTCTTTTAAATAGTTTATAAATTTATAAATTTGAGTATCTGTATAGATTGTGTTATTTGTGTTTATAGTTGTATCTTGTAGAGTTTCTGTTATAAATTTTAATGCATCTTTTTCGCTAGGATTTAGCTTTGCTTCTATAGCTTTTGCATTTGCCTTTATTATAATTGTATTTTGAACATCAACAGCGCGTTTTGCTTCATCTTTAATTTTTGTAATGTTGGTGATAGATATGTTTTGAATATTGATTTTTGCAATATCAAAAGACTCGTGGTTAGCAGCTATTTTAATGGCTATTTTGTAATTATTTATTTCTTTTTCTAATTTTTCATTTAATTGATTTATTAATGACATTTTGAGATGTGTTGGCATATGATTATCATCATTTAGTATTTTGATATTGTCTTTTATATTTTTTTTAATTTCTATTACTTTTATGATATTTGTAACCATTTCATCAATTTGTTGTGAGTTAAAATGTATTATAAACTCATTAATTTTTTCATCTGTATAAATTTTGATATTGTTGGTTATGGTATTGTCTTTTAAAATATTTATTAAAAAAATTAATGCTTCATTTATATTAAGATTGAGTTTTTTTGTTGTTGCTTTAGCTTTTATATTTGGCATTATTGAATTGAAGTTAGTTTTATTATCTGGCTTATTTCCTTGTGTATTACAGCTTATAAGTGAACATAAAATAATTATTGACTTTAACCATTTTTGCATGGATATTCTTTAACCTTTAAAATTTATTTTATTATATATTGTACCTAAAGTTTATTTAAAATTTGATTGAATGTAAATTTAATTAGATAAGATAATTAAAATCCCCATTTTGTATAATCAGGTAGGGATTTTAATTTTACATTGTGCCAATTGGATATGCTTATAGATTTGTTTTTGGCAATTTTAAGCATATTGATCATATAGTATTTGTTATCCAGTTTGACTTCTATAAATTTGGAGTACTTGCTCATCGATTTTTTTAAATATATCAAAAGAAATTGCTTGGAGTTTTTGATTAATATTATTAAAATAAGGCTTATTATCTTGAAAGATATTTTTAATTGACTTTTTTAGGATTTGATGAGCATTTTCTAATTCGCTTTTTAACCTGTCTTTTGTATTTCGATCTCTTATATGGTTAATATATATTTTTGTATATCCTATTGCTTTCATTTTTTTTGCAAAAGGTATAATTAGTTCTTTGGTTTTCTCTGGACCTATTTGCAATATAAATTGATTAAATTCGTCATGTCTAGAATTATTTTGTTCTGCTACGGCGTTTTTTAGGTAATTGAATGTATTTTGAGCATACTCATCATAAGGAGTTATATGATCTATTATTGTATTTTGCACTTCTGCAGCCCGTCTTATTTCTATAATATAAGTAATAGGTATGTTTTGAATATTAATTTTTGCAAGATCATAAGACATATAATTGGCAGCTTCTTTAATATCTTGTTGATAATTTTTTATTTCTTCATTTAATTGTTTGTTTAATTGAATTTTTTGTGGATTATTATCATTGATTCTTTGAATATTGAGCTCTGCCTTTTCTATTTCTTCTAATGCTTTTACAACATTTTCTACCATTTCGCTAATTTGTTGTTCTCCTAAATATATTATCAAGTTATCAGTTTCTTCACTTGTATAAGTTTTTTGATATGGGTATATTTTTTCGTTTTGTAAGATATCTATTATAAATTCTAGTGCTCTCTTTTGTTGAGTGTCTAGTAATTTTGTTATTGCAGATAGAGAGCCTTGATTATCTATGGCCTGTTTTGCTTTGTTTTTGATTGCTATAAAGTTATTAGGAGGAATTTTTTTAATGTTTTGTTTAGTAACATGAGGAGAAGGTATGCAATAATTAAAGGCTATTTTAAGTAAGTCTTTGAAATTTTTGTCAGCGTTTTCTATTTCATTATTTAAGTTAGTTTTTTGTGTAGTATCATTGATTTGAGTAATATAATTTATTGCATTTATTTTATGTTCAAGTTCCATTGCAATATTTGTAAGCATGTCTTTAATTTCATCTAGAACGAGATTTGATATTAAGTAATTAAATTGTTTGTGTGTATAA
The DNA here is from genome assembly GCF_000019685.1 of Borrelia duttonii Ly. Classification (NCBI taxonomy): domain Bacteria; kingdom Pseudomonadati; phylum Spirochaetota; class Spirochaetia; order Spirochaetales; family Borreliaceae; genus Borrelia; species Borrelia duttonii. The sequence goes on along the minus strand of NC_011247.1, from coordinate 111,266 downwards.
GCATTGTTTTCTGTTAAGGCACTTCGCAAATAACGTAATGCATTTTTATGATCGTCTTTTAGGGCATTTTCTTTTGTTTGAGCATCTATGGCTTGTGTTGCTTCATTTTGTATGTCTATTATTTCAATAATGTCAATAGTTGCGTTTTGAGTGTCGTCTTTTGTAATATCAAAAGATTTGTAATTAACAGCATTTTTAATGATTACTTTATGTTTATTTATTTCTTTTTCCAATCGATTATTTAATTCAGTTTTATGGGGATTATTGTCATTAATTTCTTGAATTTTGATTTTTGCGTTTTTGATGGCTTTTAATACTTGGTTAATATTTCCTACCATATCTTTAATTTTTTGTGTTCCTAAATATATTATCATGTCATTAATTTTTTGATCTGTATGAATTTCAATGTTTTTGGCTATGGTGTCATCTTGTAAAATATCTATCATAAAATCCAATGTTTCATTTTCTTCAATAGTTAGATGTTTTGTTATTTTTTGAGCTTCTGTATTTAGTATTGTTTTTAACTTTCTTTTTGTGCGTGTTGTTTGTATTAAATCCTGGTCATCTTTGTCTTGAGCAAGAGTGGGAGTTTTAGTTTGTTGATTGCAGCTTGTGATTAAATGAGAAATAATTAGCAATAGTAGTAGTTTTTGCATAAATAAATATCCTCCTGTTTTTAAACGCATTTTATTTTGTGCGCAGTATCCAACAATATATAACAATATTTTTAATTTAAAATTTTAAAAAATTTATTTTGGTTAAATAAAAAAAACTTTAATTTTAATCTACAATCATAGTTAAAATTAAAGTTTAAAAATTTTACACTTAAATAAATAATATATTAAAAATCAATCTTAACGGAGTCATAATCGATTTTCATGGGGGTAGATGTTAATAGGCTGTTGAAAATTCTTTTTGCTTCAGTTTCTATTTGCTCAAATTCATCTAGATAAGAAACATTGTTAATGCTTTGCTCAATAATATCAAAATCATCATGCTCAAAAGCTTCTCTTAGTGATTTTTTGAAATCTGTGTGAATTTTTGATAGTTGATTATTTAAGTTAGTTTTGTGTGTTTCATCTTTTATGATACCAGATTTTCTTGCTGCACTTTCTGCATAGATAATATGTTTTTTAATGTTTATAAGCATGTCTGATACTTTCTTTACGCCTATATATAATAAGAATTTATTAAATTTATTATAGTTATCATATTTATTAGTGTTTTCATTTATTATAGCTTTTATTAAGTAATTTAATGGTCTATGTTTATACTCTGCAAGCTTTTTTATTATTTTTTCTTGAGCATCTACAGCTCGTTTTACTTTTTTTTGCATATCTATAATTTCAGTAATAGGTGTGTTTTGAATGTTGATTTTTGCAATATCAAAAAATTCTTGATTGGCAGCTCTTTTAAGAGCTATTTTGTACTTATTTATTTCATCTCTTAGCTCATCAATTAATACATTTTTGTTTAGATTATTTACATTTATTTCTTGAATTTTGGCTTCTATATTTTTTATGATTTTTAATGCTAGTACAATATTTATAACCATATCTTTAATTTTTTGTGGTCCTAAATGTATGATGAAATTGTTCATTTCCTCATCTGTGTAGATGCTGATGTTTGGTTCTATAGTGTTATTATTTAAAATGTTTGTTAAAAAGATTAGTGCTTCCTGTGTTTCAAGAGGCAATTGTTTTGTTATATTTGCAACTTCTTCATTTACTTTTGTTTGATCCTTTGCTGGGGCTAATCTGGAATCTTTATTATTGGTCTTTTTATTATTGGTATCTTGTCCTGCCTGTGGATTACAGCTCATTAGTAAGTATGAAATAATTGTTAAGAGTAATAATTTTTGCATAAATAAATATCCTCCAGTTTTAAAATTATTTTTGTGTTTGCTACTTTAAATATATATCAATATTTTTTAAATAAAAAAAATATCAAAAAATTGATATTTTTAAAATAATATAATCAATTTTTTAAGTCTATAATGGTAATTACTTTTAATTTAAGAATAATAAATTTATATTTTATTATTTATATAGTTGGTTTTTGATAATACCTATTGCTTTCTGTCTGATTTTGTCAAATTTATCAAAAGAGATTTTTTTAATGTTTTGTATAATAACATCAGGAGAAATTGTACTATTGCCAAAAGCTTCTAGAAGCAATCTTTTGTAATCTTGTTTGATGAATTCTAAGTAATTATTCAAATTATTTTTGGGGTTTCTATTCTTGATGATTTTCTTAATGTAGTATGTTACAGCTTTTTCTTTATGAAATTCTTTTACAATATTTTTAAGCATATCTTTAACTTTATCTATTCCTAGATATAATATAAATTGATTAAATTGGTCATATGTATAATGTTTATTAGAGGTTTTGTAATTTATTTCTTGTAAAGGTTCTACGAAGAAAAATAATGCACAAAGTTCATCATCAGTTAGATTTAAAGATATCTCTTGAACGTCAATAGCTCGTTTTGCTTCATTTTGTATATTTGTAATTTCGGTTAGATTAATAGATGTGTTTTGAATATTGGTCTTTATAGTATCGAAAGATTCTTGATTGGCAGCTAGTTTAAGGGCTATTTTATAATTATTTATTTCGTCTTTTAATCGATTATTTAGTTCGGTTTTTTGTTTTTTATAATCATAGACCTTTTTTATATTGCTTTCTATATTTTCTATCTCTTTTAATGCTTGTTGAATATTTGCAATCATTTTTTTAATTTGTTGTGGTTTTAAATATATTATAAAATCATTAATTTCTTTATCCATATAAGTTTTGCTATCTTTAACGATATTATTGTCTTTTAAAGTTTCTGTTAAAAAATTTAATGCTTCATTTTCTTTTGAATTTAGTTGTGCTGTTGAATTTGATATAAAATCTGGTGTTGAAGATTGAGAGTCTGCAATTTGTTTTGCAGTGGTCTTATGAATATTTTTGTTTGCAATATTTTGGTTGTCAAAATTTTTTACAATATTTTTAAATGTATATTTAGTTTTTTTTGGAGTTGTATTTAATATCAATTTATGGAATTGACTATTTTGATCATAAATGTTGTTTGCTATTTGGTCTTTGTTTGTTGTTTTTGGTATTGCTGTTTGTTTTAAATGATAATCATTGTTGGATGTGGCAGTTTTTGTATTCTTTTGGGGATTATTATAACTTATTAATAAATATGAAATAATAAATAATATTAACCATTTTTGCATTATGCATCCTCGCTTTTAATTTATTTTATCATGTATAGAAATATTCAAGATATATACAAATGTAAAATATGATTTATGTATTTATTTTTAAGTCGGGTAATCAAGAAGATTATAAATTAAATAGTTGTTTAAGCAGTATGATTTTCTTTTTTTAGACTTAATTAGTTTATTTAGAGTTTGTTTTTAGATTTAATTAAATATGAATTAATATTAATCTCCATCGTATATTGATGGAGATTGTTTCTTTTAATTTTGTATTATATGTATAGCTTTGCTAAAGCTTGCTAAGCATGATTTTTGTTGGTTTTATTCATTTAGTTTCTTCTTTTTGATCTTTTAAAATATCTTCTGCTTGTTTTTGAAGTGCTTTAATTTGATCTAAGTAAGAAGGAAGTTGCATCAAATTTGCCTCAATTTGATCAAAGTCAAGATTACCATTAGCAATAGCTTGTATCATTGCTTTGCGTGAATTTATAGCATGTAAGCATAGTGTCGAATATAGTTTATCTTGTTGACACTTATCAGCAATTTGGAAAATCGTTTTTTTTGCACTTTTTTCAGCTTTTAGAGCTGGTGTCAATTTTTTAAATATGGTTTTTATTTTATTTGGTCCCCTATTTAATATAAACTGGTTGAATTGGTCATGTGTGCAACTTTTTTCAGGTATTATTACAAAATGTAGGAAGGCATAATATGGATACCATGAATCTTTGTCTTCTTTTTTTGCTCTGTCGTGCATTCTTTGAACCTCTATGGCTCGGTTTTCCTCATCATATATTTTTTTTATTTCATCATTATCTATAAGTGTGTTTTGGATATTAATTTTTGCAATATCAAAAGAAACTTGATTAGCAGCTTGTTGAATATCTTCCATATATTTATTTATTATTTTCTTTAGTCGTTTATTTAGCTCTTTGCCGTGGGGGTAATGCCTAATGTTTTCAAATCCTTCATTTGTCTCTTTTTTATCTTTTAATACTTTTATATTTGTTTCTTTTAATACTTTTATAGTATTTGCAATCATCTCTCTAATTTGTTCTGCATCCAAATGTATTATAAAGTCATTAATTTGTTTGATTGTATAAGCTTTGTTGTCTTTATCTGTTTTTTTATTGTATAAAGCATTGATTACAAACATTAATGCTTCATTCTCTTCAGGATTTAGTTTTTGTATTATTTTTTGAGCTTCTTGATTAAATGTTATTTCTGGCTCTGTTGGCTCTGTTTGTTGTTGTGTTGATTTAGGATTTTGCTCATCAACCCCCCCCATCATCAACCCTTTGTTTTGTTTTAAGATCGCAGTTTGTTAATAAACATAAAATAATAAATATTTGTGATAATTTTTGCATAAACATTCTCCATTTATTTAAACGTATTTTAAAAACTAACATAATTAAATTAATATAACAATATTGTTTTAATTATATTGGGATAAATATATTTATATTTTTATCTGTATTTGCGATTGGCATTAATTGAAATGTAGAGCATGTTTGCTTTTATGTAAACAGTTTCAAAATAATTGTTATAGAAGATGGCTTACAATCATTTTTATATATTTGTTCTTTAAATTTTAATTTATTGGTGTATATTTGTTAAACTTAGTATTTAAAAATTTATTTAACTTATGTAAGGAGGAAAATAATGAAGATTTATAAAATTTTTATTACTCTCTTAATCATCTTATCATTTGGTTGTGATTTGACTGGATTGCTTGGTAAAGATGATGAAGGGAAAGATAGGTTGCAAACTATTATTGAAGGTGCAGAACGTTTCTTGGGTGATCTTATCGAGGAACATGTTGAATATGAATATTATTATGTTGATGATCAGGGTAATTATTTTGATGAACATGGTAATGTTGTTGTTCTAAATGAAGATGGTACTTTTGTTTATAAAGATAAAGATGTTGTTATTGGTGCTGAAGGTAAAGGCTCAATTTCTGTTAATGTTGATAGAGATGGTAAGATTGATGTTTCTGCTGTTGGGGAGGCAATGGTTGTTGCTCTTGATGGTGCTAAGAAATTGGTTGCTGATGTTAAGGCAGAAGTTTTTGGTAAGCCAGGTGAGGTGCAAGGAGATTTAGTTGCTAATGTATCAGAGGTTGTTGCTAAGGGTTCAGATTTTAAATCTTTGGTTGCTAAATTAGAAGGAGATGTTAATGGTGCAATTAAACAAGTAGTTGCTTCTCCTGTTGTAAAAACCAGAAAACCTGTTTCTGTTTCTACTAAGCAAAATACATATGAAAAGCCTACAAATTATTCTGGACACAAAATGAATAATGAATCACGTCCTAAAGTTTACTGTCAAACTTACAAGGTTCGTCCAGGAGAAAGAGCTACAAAAATGTATATTTCTGATGATGAGAAAAAGATGTTTAATTTTTTAGAAAAACATCTTAAAGATGTTATTGCTCTTATAGATAAAAATTCCTATTCTAGTGGACTTAAAAACCGTCAAGATTATAAAGAGAAAATTGAAACAAAATATGAAAAATTAATGCGTATGTCCAAAGAAGATACTATTGCTGGTGATATAAGAAGATGGGAACTTGGACGCTCTGTGAAAAAATTTTATGACTTTATGAAGGAAAATGCTGCAAATTCAGCAGAAGTTAAATCTTTAATTGAGAATGGTGTCAGAGATAACAGTGATATTTTAGAGAAAGCTGGAATTAAGTCTTCTAGTGATATTAAAAATTATGATCATGTTGCAGCTTTGATTGATTTAGCTCTTTGTTATAAGGATTATTCTAGTTCTATAAGAGTATTCTTTGAAAATGTGGCAGATACTTTGTGGTACTATGCTGATTCTTCTGATAAATCTGCAGATACTCAAGACTTAATATGGATGATGGAAGCTAAATTTCACGCTTCTAATAGTTCTGATTTGGCTCAACTAAAACGAGGTATTTTTGGACAATAATAAATAAGTTTAGTTATTTTGGTTATTGTTTGGATTTATAAATATTTATAAATTTAGTTACTTACCTTAAGACTTTTGGGTCTTAAGGTAAATTTATTTATATTTTTGATAATGTTTATTGTTGATAAATTTTATTTAAAGTCTTAAATAAATTAAGACTCAAAAAATAGATGTATATGTATAATTATTTGTAAATTTGATTGATATTTTTGATATTTAATTTACAAAGTTAAATATCAATGATATAATTAATTTATGATATTTAAAAAAAATGTGAATGATTTTGAACATGCGTTATTTAAAAGATATTCAATAGATCCATTAAAGCTTTATAAATATTCGTTATTCTTTAGGAATTATATAGAAAATTCAGCAGAAGATGCATTGAAGTGTGGAATTAAATTAGAATCTTTCAAAGATTCTCTTGATTATAGTAGTTTGCAATTTTTAAATTTAGAACTTTCAAATGCACTTCTTGAAGCAATTATAAGTTATAGATTTAATGGTGCTGGATATATTTTAATTAGACCTAAAGATTTGTATGAAGATTTAAGTAAAAGTGTTAATGATGAATTGCCATTTGGATTTAAGTATTTAGATTATAATCGAATAAAAGATGATCACAATAGTGATTATTTAAAGTATTTTCAAGATGATGGTACTTTTATTATTGTGCATAAAAGTAGAGTTATAATTTATGAGAATTTTGATTATGTATTGAATGAACATACACCAGTTTACACTCAAAGTTTACTTTTAGATATTTGTTTGTTAGAGCAGATATATACAGAAATAGAAAAACGTATTGGGCAATATAATTTTTTATTTTACAAGGACGAACAATTGGTTGGTCTTATGGATGCTTTACAGGATGCTAAGAATCAAATAAGTCATTTTAGTAGTAAGGGCAGAGGTTTATTTTCTACATTTTTTAAAAATGATGATAATCAAAAAAATTTGGAAACAGTCGATTATGAGCTTAGCCGTGTGATTGAGAGATTAAAGAGTGGATTGAGTAATGATGGAGTATTTTATAGTGCTGATGAGGGAGCAAGTTTGCAGGTTATAAAATATGATCTCTCTTTTTTAAAGGATGCATTTGAACTTGTAAAAGCAAAAATAGGTGCTGATAGTAAAGAACCATTGACGAGAAATTTTAATGAGCAGGTAAAGGGTTTGGGGAGTGATGGTAAGGGAGATAGGACTAACTATATTGATTTTTTACATACCGTTCAGGAAGCAGTAGCACTCTCAGTTAATATTAAGCTTAATAAGTATTATAGGCTTAATATGTGTTTTAATGATCTAATTGTACTTAGTGATAAAGAAAGATTGGAGGAAGATAAGATGTTTCTTGATGTTTATTCTAAGTATTTAGATATTGTAAGATCGAATTCTTTAAGTGATGATGAGATAGAAATATTAAATAGTAAATTACATTTTAATTTTAGGAGGTTTAGTGAATGATAAAGGCTTCTGGTGTTAATCTAAAGAATGACATTGAAGATGGTGATAAAACTGTTGATGTAAATCAAGATTTAAATATTGATAATAAACTTAATAATAAATTTGAACATAATATCAGTAATGATATTAATAATAATGAATTGTTAACTAGAGCTGTTTGGATTACTAGGCTTGCTGATGATAACTTGAGTTTAAGTTATAATACAAAAGAACTTATTAATTCAGGTCATGCACTTGGTGAAGTTTTAGATATTCAAGTGTGTGAACTCATTAAAAAATATGTTGATGAGAAGCAAATATTGGCAGTTGCAGGTAGTCTTGATATTTTAAATTTAAATAGTCAGATTAAAGATATATTGCTAAGACTTGCAAGTGTGAGTATTGATTCATTTAAAAATAGTAATAATTCATATGGTCTTATGACTTTTACTAAAGGCAATGTTCAGGAGGTGTTAAATTTAAGAAATGCAAGTCATAAAATAAAAGATTATAAAGATTTAAAACAGGCAATGCTTAATGAGTGGATGCAAATTAGGCAAGATTTTTATAATGTTTAAATCTTTAAGTTAAGTTAATTTAAGTTTAATATAAATTTAAAATAGGAGAGTATTTATGGCAGATAAGAGTGCATTAGAGGCCAGTGTCGAGAGACTTACTAGGGAAAAGGATAGACTTGAGAGTGAACTTGCATCTTTAAAATTGGGCAAGCAATCAGAAGTTTTGATGCGACTAAAAGATCATACCACATATCCAGCAGTTTTTGATAGAGAGGTTCAGTTTGGATCTCTAGATATTTATTTTGCTCATAGAGGGGGCTTGCAGTATTCTTTGGCAGATAAATTTGAAAATTATCAAGATATTGGGTTTTGCTATAAACGTGGAGTTAAACTTGTTGTGCAAAATGGTATGTCAACTTGCGTGACACGTGGTGGTGGGAGTGATCTTTATGGAATTTGCATAGATTATGATGATTTGACACGAACAGCAACAGTCATCTCAATTGCAAATAGTTTTGAATGTATTTTGTTGTCAGATATGAATGTTAAGTCTGGTGATAAATTGGTTTTTGATGATATGGGAGTACTTTCAAAGGTGAAGGCCAATGGTACTTATATGCAAGCTTTGGCTTTAAGTGATGCTTTAGAGTTTAAAGATAAGTCAGGATTTTATGGTGCAAAGGTAATGCTTATCAGTAAGCCTTTATAAGTAAATGATATGGTAATTTAAATAGTAATTGAATTAATAATTCAATTTTAAAAATAAATTTGAAAAAATTAGTTAAAATTAAGGAGATATTAAACATTGAGTGAAAGTTTATTTAATAATGAAGAATTTGTAAATACTCTTAGAGATTCTCTTTTTGTTGATAGGCCAATCCCTGAATATTATCATTTTTTTGATAATGAACAAATAGAAACTAATGATGCATCACTTACAAGTGAGCGAGTTATTAAATGGAATTCTAGTATCGTGGATTTACCAACACTGAAAGTAAATGATTTTAGTACGGTTGCTACTATTAAGTTTAAAAGACAAGTTGTTCTTGTTAATTATTTACCTTTTCAATATGCATTTACATATTATGCACCTGATGGCAGATTGGATATTCAAGCAGTTAATAATATTAATATGAGAGAAGGACTTAGGTATTCCTTATCACAAATACATAAACTTTTAAGTTCACATTATTTAAGGGGTGGTTTGTGTTTTTCTGGTTCTAGAGAGAGAACACTTTTGGTTGATGATTCTAATAGAGAAACTATGTATGGATTACTTAATATTCCAGGACAAATAGATAAAAATATTAAAATTACTAAAGCTTCTGATTTAATAAAGGCTTGTAATGATGAGATTGGTAATATTAATGTAGAAGATGAGCGAGGAGTGCCTTTTAGAGTACTTACAACTCCTAAAATTAAAGCGATATTGCTTGAGAGATTGAGTAATAATAATTATTCATATAAAGATGTGTTGTTTGATTCTCTAAGAGCAATAAATAATGATGCTGATATTGAGCTTGAGACTACCAATTTATTGGATGATGAGATGTTAATTTATCCAAAAAGTTCTAAGCTTTTATTGCTAAAAGATGGACATCCTCCAATTTTAAATGCATATACACAAATGTCAAGTAGTAATTTTAGAACTAGTTTTTTGGATTTTTCTATTGGAAGTATTCTTGCAAGTGAAAAATCAATACTTAGATTTAAGATAAGTTGGACATAATAATGGATAGTAATGAGGATTTAGATAAAATTTATTCTAAAATATTGAATTTACTTATGATTAAGAGTTTAGATTTTAATTTTGAAGAATTTAATTTGTATATAGGGTTACTTGAGGATGTTTTACTTAGCAGGGGTTTAGGACTTAAAGATTTAAATTCAAGTAATGTATTTTTGCTTATTTATTATTTTATTGGATGTGAACTTAAAAAGCGAGGAAAACTTTTGTATTTTGATTTGGGTAAAATTAAATCAGAAAGATTAGGTGAAGTATCAGTTGAGTATTTTGATGATGCATTGCGTGGTGAAGTTTTGGTTAATAATTTTTGTTCTGCTTTTAATAATCTTGTAGAGGATATTAAGACTAATAGAAAAGTTTTAATAGGGGTTGTATGATGGATGCTATTAATTTAACCATAGTTCGCAATATGAAAAGGTATACACAACCAATGTTTTTATTTAAGAAAAATTTAATTAAAAACAGGACCAATTTTTCTTATGAAATTAAGATTGATAAGACAACTCCTATTAAATTTGATGGAGTGTTTTTACCAAGTGGTGAGAGTAATATTGAGCTTTTTGGTTCTAATATATTTGTTAAAGAAATTCATGCAAAGACTTATACTTTAGATATTCTTGATTTTAATTCAGGAGAGCAATTATTAGTGGGTAATGATATTATGGAAATTTTAAGTGTAAGTAGGCATTTAAATTTTTCTTTAAATCAAAGATTTAGATATATTGTTTTGATGCTTAGAAAACTTTAACTTAAATTTTTACGTTTATTTGGAGAATATTTGTGTTACTGAGTTTATATGAATCTCAAACTTTTTTAGTAAAAATATTGTTTGAGTTTAAAGATTATTTAAAGAAACATTCTTTAAAAGTGAAGATTATCAATTCTTATAATCCTTTATATTTAAATGATCTAGAAATTAATGGTTCTTATCTTTTAGTAATAAGGCCTGAAGGTTTTGATTCTTTGGATGTTAGGAATTTTAGAAGTGGGAGTTTTTATGAGAATGTTAATGAGTTTGGATTTAAATTTATACTTTTCTTTTTGGGATTTGTGGGAGAGGTTGGAGAACTTAAGATATATGTTGGATTGCATACTATTTATGAATATTTTTTAGAATTTTTGCATGAGAATGCATTTGAATTTAAGTTTTTAAAACAAAATCCTTTAGAAAAGGAATATGATTTATCTTTGAATTATTATTTAAAATCCACAAGTGATTTAATAAATGGAGGGTTTGTTAAGACTTCTTGTAATGGATTAAAAGGTGTTTTGGGACTTAGTCAGAATTACAGGGCAAATATACAAATTGTTGAAAATAAAATAGATTAAAAAATAAATTAAACTTAAAAGTTAAATTTAAAAATAGGAGATAATATGCCACAAGATACAATTAATGTCAATTTAATTGAAGATAAAGTGAAGTTGAATAATATTGGTTATTATAATCCTTTGCTTATTTATAAGAGTGATGTTTTAGAAAAAGGGCATTTCGTCTTGGCTAGTGGAAGTTTTAGAGATTTTTTAACTTCTATGAGTGTAAGAGATGATGTTAAAACAGATGTAGGAAAGGTTAAATTAGCTGCCGATCAGATTGAGTTTTTAATAAAGAGTAGCAATGATTTTTTTAATGAGGAGGGGCTTAGGTCTTTTGATTTTTATATCTACGAAAATATAGAAGATGTTGTTCAGTTTTTAAAGAAAAATATACATGTAGTTGTTATATTTGTTGCTAATCTAGAAGAAAATTTTGGAGCAGAATGGAATATGATTAAAGGTCTTGTTAAATTTGTAGTATTCTCAACAAATCTTAATAGACTGCCTGAATTTTTGGAAGCGTTACCAGTAAGTCAGAGGGATGGTGTTATTTTGGTTTATGATAATGGTGCTGATAATTTACATCTTAAATTTGTAGCTAAATATTTATATGAAGCTAGCATGTTTCATTCTGTAAATCCTTATGGAATTACATTACGAGCAAGTCCAATTTATGATGCAACTTTGATTAATAATTTAAGACGTAATAATATTAATTTTTATTCGCTTTTAAATGAAACCGGTAGAGATGGTGTTTTGGCATTTAAGGAAGCGGTAGATTGTTCATCAATGCCAATTGATGAGGCATTCACTTATTGTCTTTTAAAGAATGAATCAACACATGAACTTATTCGTATTTGGAATCGAAATCATAGGCAAAATAGTAAGCTTAGTGAATTAAAATTTGCTGATGGGAAACCAAATGCTTATACAGCAGGACTTGAGTGTTTATTTAAAGAATTTAAAGAGAGGGGACTTATTGTGTCTTTTGGTGATATTAAGTTTGGACTTAAGAGAGATAATGTTTTGGGTTTAGATTTGTCTATTCGTGTTAAATATAATGATAGTTTTAAGAGTGTTGTGTTAAACATAAGTAGTGATGATATTAATGATTATTTAAGACGGGAGGTTGATTGATGAAGGATTATTATTCATTAGATTTAGTGTTCTTTAGTTTCTCAGGTGTGCTTATTGATAGGGGCAAATTGCAATATTCAACTTCTCCAAATGTTATGGCAACTGCCAGTACTGAGGAGCGAAATGTTCCAATTCCAAGTTTTAGAGATCCTAGAACTATTATTCACATATTTAATTTAGAGATTACCAAAGGATCATTTGATTATAAGGTGTTAACTAAACTTAGTAATGAGCAATTTTATGGTTCTAGCTATAAGAGAGACAAATTAAAATCATTGGTTTTTAATGACCAGATGGGACTTAAGATTATTTCTAATAGTGCATTTTTTTCTGAAATTCCAAGTAGAACTTATGCAAGTGGCAGTGATACTGTAAATTTTGTAATTCATGCAATTAATTGTGAAGTTGAGAGGAGTTGATGAATGAGATATAAACTTAAAATTTTAACTAAGCATAAAGCTTATGAATATGTTATAAGAGATATTCCTATGTATGATTGGGATTCTATTTTAGGTTTTGATTCGAGTCAAGAAACTTTAAGACGAGAATTAAATAATTTATCTACTTTGAAAAAAATAAGTTCTTTAATGATATCTGCATCTTTTTTTGATGAATTTTATGACATTATTAATGATAATAAAGAGCATTCATTTTTGTATAAATATCCACTTCCTACTATTTTGTTTGCTATTGAGTATTCTTTAGTTGAAAAAATATCGGGATTGCAAAAGCCTAGTCTGGTTTATATTGAGAGTTTTCAAGATTCTGATGGGACTTTTGTTAAGTATTCATATATTGATGAGAGGTGGAATTATGATGACTTAGTGTTAAGAGAAGTTGGTTAGATTTAAAAAATTTAAGGAAAATTTATGAATCGCAGTGAAATTTTAAATGAATATTTAAATTATTTAAAGTATTTAAGAAGTGAAACTTGTAAGTATTATTTCCCCGTTTTAATGGAGGTTTGTACATTTAATGATGTTAAGAAGTTTAAATATGATGAACTTATGGAAATTAACAAAATTGCTAATTTTAAACTTAAGAAAGAAGTGTATGAAAAATTTTTGGTTTCAAAGTTATTAGGTTAATGGGAGATTTTTTATGGGTTTGGGCATTGATGCTACAAAGAAAGATTTAACCTATCTTTCTAATTTTAATATTGAGTTAGATGAATATTTGAAATCAAAATTTAAATCAAAGTTTATGGGTAGTAATGATTTTTTTAAAAAACAAATAGCTTCTCTTTTTTCTATATCTAACTCTAATGATTTTAAATCTAAAGATTTTGGTAAAGTCTTTGCCAAAGATTTTAGTGATGATTTTATAAGTTATTTGCCCAAATTATCAAAATCTAAATTACCAAATATTGATTTTGACTTAATTGAATCACCAAAATCTATGAAAAATTTAAATTTTAAAGATTTAAGTATGAAACCTTTTAGGTCTAGAGAAAAGAATGACAATCAAGAAAATAATTTTAATTTAATTAAACCTTTAGTTTCAAATTCTTTTTTAATACCTTTATTACCTATGGAGTCTAATAACTTATATGATAATTTGCCACGCTTAAATTCAAATTTAGATTTGGTTTCAAATGCAAATATAAAATCAAATATGTTATATTCAGATATTTTTAAATATTTAAATGTAAATGCAGCTTCTAAGCCACGTTTAAATATGCTTCCTGGTGATTTTGATTTTAAAACCAAAGGTGATTCTGTATTGGGAATTAATGATGTGACTTATAACAAATCTGAAACTCAAAAAATTAAAAGCATGCTTGCAAGTACGGGTAAATTTGATACTCAGGTGGATATTAATGATTTTATTCGCAAAACGGCTGGTTTTAAATCTCTATTGTTTAATGATCAACAGAAAAGTGTAACAGATATACCCAAAATGTTTTTTGAAATGGTTAATTTGGCAAGTAATTTTAAGGGTAAACAGAAACCAAATGATAATGATGATGCTGTTTCTGTTGTTTATAAATTATTTAATGATGATATTTTGTCTTCTCTTAAGAATCAATTAACAAAAAGTTTTGCTACTATTAAAGAAAAGAGAACAGATTATATCAAAGGTTCTCTTGGTAATTCTCTTGGAGTACCTTTGGGAGGTTCAGCTTCAGATCTTTTTTCTACTTTGATGTCACAATTTGGTACGAAGTTAGATGTAATGTTAAAAGATTTCAATTTAAAGAAAATTATTGGTTGGAATAGTGATGAAGAGAAATCTGAAGATGCAGAGCAAGATGTAGTGGATAAAACCAGTTTAAAAATAGAACCAGAAGCTAATTTGGGAACCAATTTAGACTTGGATAGTTTAAAATTTAATGATGTTTGTAATGATTTAAATGTGATTTTAATAGAAATTAGAGATTCAATAAAGCAGGTTTGTGGTATGGATTTTGAGAGGAATGTTTTAGATCCTTTAAGTGTTTATTTTAATAATGTTGAGAATGCTATTAATGCTTTGTCGGATGCAATAACTCGTAATTCTCAAGGTGGGTCTTTTGGGAGTAATATAAATGATAGTAAGATTGGTAATGCAATCTCGCGTATTCCTTAAAATTTTATTTATGAGGATATTTATATGTTAGATAAGAAAAATGTAACATCAATGATTTTGGATATTGTAAATCATATTTTAAGTCTCTCAGCCTCATCTAATTTTATTGTCCTTTTTCCTCGTCCCGATTTTAAGGGATTTGTGTATGTGCCACAGTTGTTTTTTATATTTCCAAAATCAAAACCAACCGAGGAGAGTTTTAGCAATGCCAGTAGTGAGCAGGGAACTGTTAATGTTAATTTAAAGGAAGGTAAAATTTTAAGTTATAATGTTGTGTCAAATCCAGAGATAATTAATGTTTCTAATGGAATTTTGTCTTCCATACATGATAAGTTTTTGATCGAACATTTAAAAAAAACATCTTATGCAAATAGTGTTTTAGAGTTTAATGTTAATTTTGTTAAAGTGCACTTTAGAGAACGATTTAAGATGGGTTCTTATTATTCTGTTTATGGTCCTATGATTGGATTTCATGAATTGGCTATTATTAATTCTTTAAAATTTAGAGATGCTGCATTTATTGAAGAGATTAATGTTAGTTTGCAAATTAAAATATTAAAAACTTTTAATATTTCTACTTATAAAGGTTAAAATATAATTATATAATATAATTATATTTATTTAGGAGAATGTTTATGGTTAAAGTTCGGTATATTGTATTTTTATTCATTTTATTTTCAAATCTTAATTCAGTTGCAAGTCCATCATCACCTTTAGTTAGACCTTTTGATTTTGGTAGTTGGAATTTTGAACGAGATATTGAGGAAGCTTATGAGGCAAGTTATGAAGTTGTAGATGGTATTTTGGTAAATGTTGATGATCCAAATAAAAATGTTAAATCAAAGCATATTTTATCTAGAATATCAGAGCTTGAAGGTTATTATAAATGTCTTGTAAATGTGATACGAGATAATATTTTTTTACAAGTAGAAGATGAGTTTTTAAGAGAATATGGTCAATATTTTGATGATGATGTTTTTACAGAAACTGATAATAGATTTAAGCAATTGATAGAAATTCCTATGGAAGATACATTTGGGATGTATAGACATAGAGTTTTAACTTTTAGCAATAAAACTTGGATTAAAAATCCAGACTATACCAAGTTATTTATTAAATTGCAACTTAAAGAGATTGAGTTTGTTGAAGATTATATTAAACAAAGACTTGGTATTAAATTGGGTGCAAATGGTCAGAAGGTAAATCATCAATTAAATGATCAAAGATATGGTAATAATTCTATGGAAAATGAATATGATGATGCTTCGCAGGAAAGAAGAGGTGCGGTAGTGCCAGGTTATGATCGTGGAAGTCGTCCTGTAAGTAGAGGACAAAGACCAAATTATGATCGTGCAAGTCGTCCTGTAAGTAGAGGACAAAGACCAAATTATGATCGTGAAAATTATTCTGCAAATAAGGACCAGAGACCAAATTATGATCGTGAGAATTACTCTGCAAATAGAAGTCAAAGACCAAATTATGATCGTGAAAGTCGTGTGCAACAATCTGTTCCAAGACAAGAAATGCCAAGATCTGTTGTTTCAAGACAGTCAAGTGGAAGGCCAAATGTTTCAGGGTCAAAAGTTGTAAAACCAAGTAGTATTAAGAGAGGCAACCTTAGACCAAGTAGCATAAGACCTAGTCTTAGGAGACCTGGTAGTGATATTAGACCAAATTTTGTAAGACCTATTGTAAGGCCACTTGGTGAGAAACCTGTGACTTATAAGAGAGGCAGTAAAGATAGTGGTGATGAGTAATTGCAATTTGGCGATTGATTTGGATGTTGAATTTTTTAGTTAAATTTAATTTTTAAATTTTGTAGGTCTTTGTAAGTATTGATTTAATTGGAGATTAATTATAGGTTGTAATTGATAATTTTGGTTGCAATGATAAGGAATTGTATGTTGTTATTTCAGTATGACTTTAAAATAGAATTTTATGATGATGTTGCATTTAGAGATCAAAGACCTAAATTGGTAGTAGAAACAAAAAATGGAGTGCCTGTTGTTAATATTGTAATTAGTAATGAATATTCTTGTGTAGGTTCTTTGCAGTGGAAAAAAGCACAAATTAGATTGTTTAATGTACCTTTGAATTTTAGCAAATCTTTAGGACAGGGAGATATTGTTAGAATATATTATAAGAAATTTGCTAGTGATGATGATTTAGGTTATAAATTTATTATTTCTGGGTATTTGGGTGCTCCTGTTGATTTTGAGTGTCAGAATGGCGATTTTATTTCTCAATATGAAGTTTATCTTTTATCTCAAGATACGTTTTTCAATAAAAAACTTGATATTAAAGATTATACTGGTAAATCTCTTAAAGATGCAATTAATTTGGCATGTCCAGGGCAAGCAATTATTTATATGAGTGAACAAGATAGGGAGAGTATCATATATCAGAGTTTTTATGCCTCTACTTTAAGAGAATTTATAGAAAGACTTATTGGGAAATATGTTCAATTAATTTTTGTTGATATTGGGGATTTAGATTATAAAGTTGATACTAAATTTGTATTTATTAATTTTAATGGATTTAGCAGTAATCAAAATTATAACAAACTTGAAAATTTTGTACCTCTCTCTAGTCCTCAAAGAGAGGTTAGGTTTGTGGGTAAATCTACTATTAATTTTTGGGATGCTATACTTCTCTTTACAGATAAAATTAAGGTAGGAGATCCGTTTCAGTTTATTGATAGGTATGGAAATATTGTTAAGACTGTTGTTCACAGAACCAGTGCTGAGTTAAATAATGTAGGTAAGTGTGTATTAAGGTTAAGTCTTTATGACGAATCTAATGTTTTATAAGTATTTGTAATTTATATTTTATAGGTAGGATTTATGCAAAGCAATTATGAAATTTCAAGAAGACTTGGAAATTTGAGTGAAGGTTTGGCATTTGAGGATGCTAAGAGATATTTGCAAGATAATGTATTTATCTGTAGGATTGGAATTGTTAAGAAATTTGATTTTGAAAAACAAGAGGGAATTGTTGTAATTGAAGAATATGAAGATTTAAATATTATAAGTCGTAATATTTCAAATTTAAAACTTGAGCTTGTAGAAGGTGATAGGGTGGTTTTGCTTCAAAGCAGCATAAATATTTTTAATGAGAGTGATAATAATTATTTTGATAAGCATTATTTTTATATTTTAAATGCTCTAACTCTTAGAAATGTGGGAATAAGTGTAGAGAAATTTAAAATTGATACAAAGGAACTTGATGTTACTAGTGAGGATTCTTCTTTGAATTTAAAGAATATAACTTGTGATGGCGAACATTCCAAAATTTCTCTTAAGTCTTTGGTTATTGAAGCTGGTAATATTGAACTTAAAGGTAATGTGTATATTAATGGCAGATTGTTTGAAAGCCATACACATTCTTCTGGAACCATAACTTATATAAATGCCAGTGGAGCTCCTACTCTTGCAAGTGGCAGTACTGCGGGTGTATCTTGAGTATTATAGATAGTATTTAATTAGGTATTATATTGTATTATTTTCTTTCCTGAATTTAATTTGTAGTCAAAGTTATCTAAAATTAAGTCTTTTTATTGTCAGTTTACATATTTATACATTATATATTGAAGTTTAATTAATTAATTTTATTAATTTTTGTTTAAATAAATATTAATGAGATATCTTTTTCAATTAGAAGGAGATATTAAAAATATGAAAGTTCTTGGTAATTTGCTCTTGTTTTTTGTTTTATTTTTTTGTTGTAAGGATGAAAAGTATTCTGGTAATTTTGATTTAGTTTATGATTCTGATGATGTTGCTTTTCGTGATATTATTGATAGTGATTTTGATATTGGTGTTAATTTTGATAATGTTTCGTTAGAAAAGTTAATTTCAGATTTTGACTTATCAAATGAAGAAAAGCAGGCAGTTAGATTTTTAAGGAGTGCATTAACAGATTCTACTATTTTGGACGATATGTCTCATATACGTACTTATAGTGATGATGAGTTTTATGAATTTTTAGTTATTCTTAATGCTGATAAGGTAAAAGAGGCAGTTGCTGATATAGTTTTGACATTAAAAGTTAGAGATGAAATACTTGATGCTATATATGAATTTGCAGATGGTAATCCTAGAAAAGATACATTTGAAATACAACTTAATGTAAAAGAAAAAGAATATCTAAAAACTTTAAAAGTTGCTTGTTGTGGTGATAGTGGTTATAATGGGGCTTATTTGGCGCTTAAATTGGCCAATCATGCAGGGATATTTGCGTCATTAAAGAGGCAGGTGTATGATGTTTTGCATTCGTATTAGTTTGGATATTTCATTTTAAAGTTTTTAAAAACTGTTGATATTTAAAATCTGATCATTAGGAATGATCAGATTAATCAACAGGTGCCCTAAATTGATTATTTGCCTCTTTTATGTCAGGATGCTTTTTTATAACTAATTTTAAAAATTCGTTAAACATTATGCTGTCTAAAAGTATTGATTGAGTTGTTGTTTTGTGATCAAGTGTGTCTTTAATGGTTATTTCTGCTTCCATAAAGCTCCAATTACCATTTTTATACTGACTTTTAAATGCATTTATTAAGTCTTTTCCACCTTCTGGGTAGAGCATATTTATTGTTCCATAAAGATATGCTTTTTTATAACCTTGGGCTTTAACTGCTTTATTTACTTGATCAGCTACCCGATTTCTAAGATTTTGCATGGAACCTTTTTCAAAATCCAGATTTAAATTTGGGCGACATTTTAATTTAAATGAAATTATTTCAATGTAGTCAACCAGGCTTGCAAATAATATTAAAGGCATAACATATTTGGTGTATTCATCATGGCTTTTAATTGGTGCTACTATATATGTGTAATGCAATTTACCTTGCAATAGTTTTGATTCTTTTTGTGTATCTGTTTCAATAATTTTTTGAAAATTGTTTTTTATCCAAGTAATTTTGCAATTGTTTGAAGAAAAAGGCCACCACGAATGAGGTGTTACTTGTAAACATACATCTAAGCTTCCTTCTTCTATTTGTAATTGTTCTGATTGATATTTAGTTATATCGTTGTCAGGGTCTATGTTTCCTGGAGTTCTCTTGTGTTTAAATTTGTTATATGTAGGCTGAATAAATCGTTTATGTTGTTTTTCTAAGTTGTGGTTTTGTTGGACACTGCATGATACGATGGCTAATAATGCTATTATGATTCTTATCACTTTTTACCCCCTTTAATTGTTTGGTTTTTTAAATTTTGTATTTGATACAGTGGTTTTTTTAATTAGTATAATATAAATTATATCAATAAAAATTTTTTTCATTGTTTAAGTATATTAAATATTATGAATTGAAATATAAATTAAGGGTCATTATCAAAATGATACTTTAAAAAAATGTTGAGAATTGTGTATCTAGGGTTATTTGCTTTTGTTTGAGGTTGTTTAATAAGTCTGAGTAATTCTACAATTAATATAAGAATTACTGAAATCTTAAGTATTAATTGTAGAATTTTTTATATTTTTAATTGTTAATGGGAACTTGGAATTTGGTATTTGCAGTAGTTGTGCCTTTATGTTTATTTATTACTGTTTTTATAAATTCATTAAATAATTTCCCATCAAGCAGTATATTATGTGTTGATTCTTGATTGTTTGTCTTGTCTTTTACTTTAATTTCTGCCTTCATGAAATCCCATTTTCCGTTTTTGTATAGAGATTTAAAAGCAGATATCAATTCTTCCCCACCATTTGGACTTATTGCGTTTAGTATTCCATAAGGGTATACATTTTTATATCCCTCTTCAGATGATTTTTCTACCTTTGGTATTCCTTGAATCCAACCACCAAGAACACCCTTATTATTAAAGTCTAGGTTTTTATGGTCTGTTAAATTAAATGATGTAACTTCAATGTTTTCGTCCATACTTTCAAATAGGATTAAAGGCATAACGTAATTGCTGTAATTATTATTGTATTTGATGGGCGATACTGAATATGAATACCTAAGTTTGTCTTTAAGCGCTGCTATTACCTTTTTATCCTGGTCAACAATTTCTTTGGCTTTAATTTTCATCCAAGTAATATAACATTTAGGTTTTGGGCAACTACACCATAACCAACAGCTTATGCACATGCATTGTTCTTTTTGCCCTTCAATCACTTCAAATGTGGTTTGTTCTTCTTCTTCTTCAACATTTTCTTTTTGTAAATCTTTTAATTTATTATGATTGTATTTACTTATAATATTACTTAATGCTTGATCAAGTTGAACTTTTGAGTAATCTATTTGATCATCTAAAAAACAAGATGCCATAGATAGTATTATTATAAATAAAGCTAATAAAATAATTATTTTTTTCAATTTTTAATCCTCCCAAAAGTTGCATTGTATCATAAAAATATGTTTTTATAGCAATTTTATTATTTTTAAATTTAATTTATATTTTATATGTTATTATTTTCAAGTTTATTCTTGTCTTAATTGTGTATAAATTAAATATGCATTTTTGGGCAAAATAGCTTGTTTAATATTGAATAGTTTTGTGTTAACATTTATTTATTAATTTTTACTTTGATTGTAGTGATTAAGTTTTTTATAAATCGTTAAGGTGTTTGGGGTGTATTGTGGTATTTAAAGGTAAGATAAACTTATTGTGTGATGGGTGATTCGTAAGGTGTTTGTAGAGTCATTGATTAGTTTTTTTATATTTTGATGTTTGTTTTTGTGGCTTTGATACGCAGACGATAATTTGTTTTTTGAAAAAAATTTTTAATTAAGTAGGATGGTTTTATGCATGATCATGTAGATGCAGCAGAAGAAATATTGGACAGAGAATATAAAGTATTAGATAAAGGGTTCTTGAGACTTATTGATTATATGGGCAGTGATGAGAGAATAGTTAATTCTGCTAGAGTTTCTTATAGAGATTCTAAAGCAAAAAGAGATAGTGCTGCTCTTATTGACTATTTAATCAGGAATGAGCATACAAGTCCTTTTGAGCAAGTGGTTTTTACTTTTCATGTTAAGGCTCCAATATTTGTTGCAAGACAGTGGATGAGACATAGAACTTCAAGAATTAATGAAGTCTCAGGACGTTATAGTCTTATGAGAGAAGAGTTTTATGTGCCTTTAAGAGAAGATATTAAGACACAAAGTTTGATAAATAAACAGGGTAGATCGGATGAGGAGATTGACATTGATGTTGCTATATCTTTTTTAGATGGTCTTGATGAGAGTTATAAAAATGCTTATAAAATTTATGATGATATGATTAAAAAAGATGTCTCCAGGGAGCTTGCAAGAATAACTTTGCCTTTAAGTTTATATACCGAATGGTATTGGCAGATTGATCTTAATAATTTATTTCGTTTCATTAAACTAAGATCATCAGGTCATGCACAAAAAGAGATAAGAGAATATTCTAATGTTTTATTGGATATTGTTAATTTGGTGGTACCATTAGCAACTAGTAGTTTTAAAAAGCATATTTTAGAAGGTGTAATGCTTTCAAGTGAAGAGGTATGTGAGATTAGAAAGGCATTAGATTTAACAAAACTTAATTTATCACAAAAAAGTTTAGATAGGTTAAAAGAAAAACTTAATTTATAGTTAATTTGGTTATAATATTTATGAATTATTTTTTTATCAATATTGTAATCTTTACAAAGAGGTGAGTATATTTTAGTGGTTTATGCTTCAAAAACAGGGAACATAGGGCGTTTTATCTCAAAGACAGGACTTGGTAATATTTTTCGTATTGTTACAGGTGATGAGATTGTTGAGGAACCTTATGTTTTGCTTACTTATACTATTGCATTTGGAAAAGTGCCATCTGAAGTTGATAAATTTTTAGAGCATAATTTTAAATTGATGATTGGTGTTGCTGGTAGTGGAAATAAAAATTGGGGTGATTCATTTTGCAATGCTGTTAATTTAATAAAAGATAAATATGGTGTTCCTGAAATATTGAAATTTGAGTTATCTGGAACATCACATGATGTTAAGAATTTTATGGAAAGGATTAGTGATGAGACACTTAGAGTTAAATAATGAGATGATGGTTTTAAGAGACGGGTTTTATAGGTTAGAGAAAGATCTTGAGGCTTTGAGTGTTTTTTTGGAAGAAATTAAAAGTAAATCTTTAAAATTTGAAAATCCAAATGAAAGAATGCATTATTTGATTGATAACAATTTATATGAAGATTTTTATCAAAAATATTCTGAAGATCAAATACTTGAAATATATAAAGCTGTTGAGGGAGAGGAATTTAAATTTAAGTCTTATATGAGTGCTTCAAAATTTTATAAGGATTATGCACTTAAAGTAAAAGATACTTATTTTGAGTCTTATGAAGATAGAATTATTGCAGTTAGTTTGTTTCTTGCTGATGGATGTTTTGATTTTGCATTGAGACTTGCTTTAGATATGATAAAGCAGCGATATCAGCCTGCAACTCCCACTTTTTTAAATGCTGGTAAGTATGTTAGAGGTGAACTTGTATCTTGTTTTTTATTAGAGGTGGGTGATTCATTAAATAGCATTACTTTTAATATTTCTTCTGCTATGCAGCTTTCTAAAATTGGTGGAGGTGTTGCTTTAAATCTTTCAAATATTAGAGCTAGGGGTGAAGAGATACGGGGAATTTGTAATGTTGCAAAAGGTGTTATTCCCGTTATGAAGCTTTTAGAAGATGGGTTTAATTATGCAGATCAGATGGGGCAGAGAAAGGGTGCTGGTGCTGTATATTTAAATATTTTTCATTATGATATAGAAGATTTTTTGGATACAAAAAAGATTAATGCTGATGAGAAGAGTCGTGTTCAGACATTGTCATTGGGAGTAATAATTCCAGATAAATTTTTTGAACTTGCAAAGCAAGATAAAAATTATTATGCATTAGCCCCATATTCAGTTTATAAAGAGACTGGGCTTATGATGAATGATATTGATTTTGATAAAGATTATGATTTACTTGCAAGTAATCCTCGTATTATAAAAAAAGAAATATCGGCTAGAGATATGCTTGTTCGTATTGCAAAGCTTCAGTTTGAATCAGGATACCCTTATATTATGTATCAAACTTCATGTAATTTAAATCATCCATTAAAAGAAGTTGGACGTGTTAAGATGTCTAATCTTTGTACAGAAATTTTTCAGATTCAAACACCTTCTGTTATTGGCAATTATGGTGAGGGCGATGTTATTGGATATGATGTTAGTTGTATTTTGGGTTCATTAAATATTGTTAATGTCATTAATAGTGATTTTGAATTTACTGTTGACTTGGCTATGAGAGCTTTGACATCTGTTGTTGACAAGTCTTGTATTAATAATGCTCCAAGTGTACGTAAAGCTAATGATGATTATCGTGCTGTTGGTCTTGGTGTTATGAATTTGCATGGTTTTTTAATTAAAAATAAAATTCCTTATGAGAGTGATGAGGCTTTGGATTTTGTTCGCACATTTTTTATGTTGTTAAATTTTTATTCTCTAAAGAGCAGCATGAATATAGCAAAAGAGAGAAATTCTGTTTTTAAAGATTTTAAGCAGAGTGAATATTATAATGGTAATTATTTTAATATGTATCTTAATGAAGATTTCTCTCCAAGAAGTGAAGTTGTAAGGGAAATATTTAGCTGTCTTCAAATTCCTTCTAAGAGTGATTGGAACAATCTGAAAGGAGATATTCAACGATATGGACTTTACCATGCTTATAGACTAGCTGTAGCTCCAACTCAGAGTATATCTTATATTCAGAATGCGACAACATCTCTTATGCCTATTGTTGAGCCTGTTGAGGCTAGAGTTTATGGAAATTCTACAACTTATTATCCAATGCCATATCTTAGCAGAGAAAATGCTATTTTCTTTAAGTCTGCATATTATATGGATATGAGAAAATTGATTGATCTTGTAAGTGAAGCACAAAGACATGTTGATCAAGGAATTAGTACTTTGCTTTATGTTACAAATGAAACTAGTACTAGAGAACTTGTAAAACTTTATATTTATGCAAAGAATAAGGGGCTTAAAAGCTTGTATTATACACGTAATAAAAATCTCTCAGTAGATGAGTGTATTCTTTGTGCAATATAGATGTTTAACTTTTTAAGTGTACTTTAAGTTGAGGAGTATTATTAATGAGAAAAAATAGAGAAGCCATCAATTGGAATAGGCTTAATAATGGCTATACTAAGATGTTTTGGGATCAAAATATAAGACAATTTTGGGTAGATGAGGAGATTCCAATTTCTGATGATAAGTTGGTTTGGAATACATTGTCTGTTGATGAGAGAGATGTTTATGAGAAGGTTTTAGGTGGACTTACATTATTAGACACAGAACAAGGTTCTGTTGGTATGCCACGTATAGCTTTAGCTATAGATAATCTAGATTATAAGCCAATTCTTGGATTTATGGGTGCTATGGAGCATATGCATGCTAAGAGCTATAGTAGCATTTTCTCAAGTCTTTCTAATATCGATCGCATAGATTATATATTTGATTGGGTTAAAACTTATAGAAATTATCAAGAAAAGTTAGAATTGATTTTGGGTAAATATAATAACATACACGATAGAATGAGTTTATATCAAGCATTGTGTACTTCCGTATTTCTTGAGACATTTTTATTTTATTCAGGCTTTTTTTATCCATTGTATCTTGCAGGACAAGGTAAGATGGTTAATAGTGGTGAGATTATTAATTTAATATTGCGTGATGAATCTGTTCATGGTGTATTTGTGGGTCTTTTGGCTCAAGAAGAATTTGATAAAATGACAATGAAAGAACAAGAGCTTGCATATAAAGAAATGTTATTAATTTTAGAAAAACTTTATTCTCTTGAGAGAGAATATACTAAAGAGCTTTATTCTTGTGTGGGGCTTGAATCTGCTGTTGATGTTTTTGTGAGGTATAATGCTGATAAAGCATTGATGAATTTGGGTTTTGATACTAAATTTAATATTAAAGATACTGATGTTAATCCTTTAGTTTTAAATGGTCTTAGAACTGATACTAAAACTCATGATTTTTTCTCTACTAAAGGTAATGGTTATATAAAGCCTATGCGTGTTGAGCCTTTGCATGATGATGATTTTATGTGAATATTTTGATGATTATAATTGATTGTTTATATAAATTTATATAAACAATTGTTTATTTTTTTTTAAAATTTTTTAATTTATTTTATTTTTTTCAATTTGTTTGGTAATTTTTTTATTTTTTCGTTATTAAAAATTTCTTTAAAATATTGCTTTTTTGAAGTTTTATTAATATGTTAAAAAATAATAGCATTATATTTTATTTTTTAATAATATTTTTAAATTAAATTGATTTATCAATATAATTTTATTATATAATAATAGATATTAATATTGAATAATATTTTAAGTAATATTAATGTTTGTATTTTAATTGATCTTGGGGAAGGGGGATTTTTTTGAAAAGAATGGCTTTAATGTTTAGTATGTGTGTTATGTCCCTTATTTTTGTTATCTTAGCTTGTGATCCAATGGTGTTTATTAAAGAGATGGAGTCAAGGGATAGGGCTTATGCAATTTTGAGAGACACTGTACTAACATATAAAAAAAGAGTTATTAGTTTATTTGATGATTTTCAAAAATTAGGTTATGAATTTAATATTCCTTTTGAGAAATTTATTCCAGTTTTTTCTCTTCCGGATTCTCGCAATAATGTTTATGCTGCTTTTGAGTATGATGTTGCATCTCTAGAAAGATTGGTCAAGATTTGTGAAAAGTTTGATATCACTTCTGATATGATGGATGCAGATACAAACTTATTTATGATTTATTATATCTTTTAAAAGAGATTGCAGAGCCAATTGATGAAATTATTAATGTACATCTGCGAGATGAACATTTAAGTAGAATTAGCACCACTAGGAGTGCAAGTTCTATTTCTGTAATTACCGTTGCTTTACGAGATTCAATAACTAAGGAGAGAGAACTTGTATTTAAGATTAAGGAACGAATATTGGCAATAGATCCAGCTGGTATAAAGCAAGTGATTGTGATACAGATAAGGGATATTCTTGGTGATGGAAATATTAATGCAAATATTCGCTTTATAAAAGAAATGGCTAGAAGAATTTCAAGGGCAGTTAGATGATTTTAATTTGATTATTAAGAAAATCTAACTCTTTGATGTTTTATAAAGTCCTTTCAAGCACATTAGTGTTTGATTGAAGTACTTTGTCCTTTACTTTGTTGTTCTCCTTTAGTTTATATATGCCTAGAAGAAGCATACTAAAATTTGTATCTTTTAGGTATTTTTTTAGGCATATTTTTTCCAAAATTTACATTCTAATTTTTTTCAAGTTTTTTGTTTAGAGATATTGCAAAAATGTAATTTTTATTGTATAAAATATATTATCAAAATATAATGATTCTTATTTGAGATTCAGGGATTTTGAGAAATTTTTAAAAGGTGAGAAATTATATGAGAAAAAGTAATTTTATATTTTATGTGTTGTTGTTTGGTGTTACGTCTTGTAATTTAGATTCTAAAGTTGATTTAAGTCAGCTACAGGCTTCTTTGAAAACTTTAATTCCTCAAGATGCTAGTTTTGTTGAGGATGGTAAAAATTTAAGTGATTTTAAGGTTTTATTACAAGAATATAAAGATAAAGTTAAGGATGCAAAAGATAATTTTGAAAAATCTGGGCATAAATTTGATTTTTGTAATAAAGTAGTTGAAGGTTTAGAGATAGAAAATGAGTTTAATGAAGATTATGTTTATGAGGCAGTGGGTTATAATGTTGATGTTTTAAAACATATAGATGCTATTGTAAAGAAGTTTGATGCAAAAGTTGTTCCTAAGGAAGATGTTGTTCAGAATAATGATAAAGATGCTGATAAAGATGATAAGGGTGATGATAAAAAGTATTTACTATCTGTTTATTTGTTATTAGATAACCTAAATTCAGATGCAAGATTTTTGAGTGATTTTGTAAAGCAAAATTTTAGTGATGAGAATTTAGATAAACTTGCAAAAATAGAGGATGTTGAGAAATTTACTTCTTCTTTAAGGGAATTTTTAGATTCAAAAGAAAAACTAATGTTTGCTAACAATAAGGTTATATTAGAGATTGATTTAAATGGCAATAATGATGAAATTTTAGATCAATTGAATAAGATTAATGAGAAAAATTTTGTTGATAAAAATGAAGTTGAACGTTCTTTAAATAATGGAACATATATTAACGATGTCGTAAAAAATTTATAGATTAAAGGACCTTTATGGTCCTTTAATTGTTATTAAAAGGTATAAGTGTATGTGTAAATACAGTTTTGAATTGGGTAATGTGTATTTTATTAAATATTTCTTTGTTTGTTTGATGCATATAACTTGAATTTTGGGAAAGGAGAATATTTATGAGAATAGTTTTTATTTTGTGTGTGCTTTTTAGCATACTTTCTTGCTATTCGGGGGATTTTGGACAAGTTGAGACTTTAACAAAGTTTGAAGTTGTCTTGAGAGAGCCTCTCTATAGTCAGTTGTCAGAAAAAGTGGCTAAGTATAAAATGTCGTTATCTGATAAAGAGATTAAGTTTCAAAAGGCTGCTTATCAATTTAATATTCCTTTTTTTAAAGTATCTGCAGCTTTTGATAGTGAAAATGGAGATGTACAAGATAGTATTTATGCAAGCCTTGGGTATGATTTTGATACTATTAAGATATTAGAAATGTTATTTGGTAAATTGCTATTAGAAGATCCTCCTGCTGAGAATGAGGATACTGCTGTTGCTATTTATTTGTTGGCGCTCTTAAGGGATGCTACAGATTCAGTTAAAGTAATATTAAATGAGTATTTAAATAAAGCATTTTTTGTAAGACTTGGAAGGAGCAAAAAGGGGATAAATATTGTTTCTAAGATTGAATTACTCTTAGATAATATGATGAGGATGAGAAAGGATGTGATTTTAAAGATTATGAAAGCGATGAAAAAGATTCAATCAGAAATAAATAATGATCCAGATATACTAAGTAGACTTAGTGATATTTTTGATGAAAATAGAGATATTAAACGATCAGTTAATCTGATCAGTAATATATCTAAGCAAATTGAAATATTATCTAGTCAATTTGCTTAAATTGAGTTTTGATATTAATAATATTTAATTTTAAATATTAATTTAATCATATTTATATAATTATATTGATTAATATAATAGTTGTGTTATAATTTCTAATTGTCGAATTTCAATAATTCTTGAAATTTCAAAAGGTTGGTTAATAGAATATTGATTTTTTTAATTATTTTAAATAAAGGAGATATAGCGTGCAAAAAATGGGATTTAATATTTTTAATATTGTTGTTGCTGTCGGTTTGATATCTTGTAATCATTCAGGTAAGACTGGTCTTGCAGAAGGAGGAGGGAGATATAGTTCTGATTGCAAGAGCGGTTTTCCTTTGAATGAATTGTTTGGATCTGTTCATGGTGCAGGGTCTAAGAAAGGTTTTTCTGGAATATCAGATATATTATTGATATTAGAAAATTATAAAATGGATGATAGAAATCGTAAATTAAATTTGAAGAGGCTAGTTAAAAATATAGATGTTTTTAAGTTTCCTTTTCATAAAATGTCTTTGTTAAAAGATAGTATAGCTACACGTGATAATGTTATTGCTTCCTTGCAATATAAACGTAAACTTTTATATTCCTTGATAGATATATTAAAGATGTTAAATTTAGATGATTCTAGTTCGAATGAAGCAATGCTTGCAAACAACTTTGTATTGCTTTTAGAGAAAGTATCAGATCTGACTTTGCAATTGATTTATGAAGATTTTAATGGAGCTTGCTTAGACAGACTTAAGAATTCTACAGACCGAGAATTAGTTTTTGTTATTTATAAGCGTTTAATGAGTATTATGAAAATAAGAAAACTGCTTTTAAATTCATTTGAATTTATTATTAATGATCTTGTAGAAAATATGGATAGTCTTAAAGCTAAGTCTGTAGATAAAGAATATGTTTTAAATACATTTAATAAACTTGTTGGGAATGATAATGTACTTTTGAGTGTTTTTGAAGGCATGCAAGATCGTGTACAAAATCTTAGAAGTTTGTTAAAGGCCCTTTAAGTATTAATTGAAATAGATAGAAATAGAGACTTGTTAAGTCTTTATTTCTCATTTGTATTTTATATTTAACTGTTTTTGAGTGTTGTAGTTTTGCATGTATAATTGCTCTTGTGGTTTTAGGAAAGGAGATAGCATAGAAAATTAAAAATACAATTATTATAAATATAATCTTAGTTTGTTGTTTAGTATAAATAATCTATATTCTCTTTTGTGTTTTACAATGCAGCTTACTTTAACTTATGTTATTGTGGTTGCATTTTTTATATATGTATTGTTTATTTTGGTTTTGTTTTGAGATAGATGTTTGTTTATTAAATTATAATTTTCTTAAATTAATTTTATTATTTGTATATAAGCATTATTTATTAGTATAATTATTGTTAATAGAAATAAACATTAATTTTTTATACAAGGAGGTATATTTAAAAAGTCATATTTTAATGCCTTTGTTATTTGATTGATCGTATTGATGAATGATTTGTAATCATTTAGTTACAAGTGGTCAATAAGAAACAATAATTGGTTTTGATTCAATTAGATGGTTTTTAAAAGCAAAATAGCATGTGGGGATGTTTGTTTTTGCTTAAGAGGCAAGTTATAAATTTAGGTGACTTAATTTTTAAATAAAATACTTTTGTTAGTAAATAGTTAGTCATATATCGAAATATTATTCAAAATTTTTTATAACTTGATGAATATTTAGCAATATTAAATAATTTCTTAAATATAAACCTTATTAATTAATTCAACTTGATTTTTGATTTCTCTTTTACATGATAGAAAATGTTATAAAGTTTTTTGTGGTAATGGTTGTTGGGTTATTAAAAAATGTTTAGATAAAAAATTGACGATTTGCAAATAAAGAATGGAGAAATTTATTTTAATAGTAGATAGAAGTTTTTTATTTTTCTTTTGGTTGTTCTTTATTTAGTTTAGAAATTGTATTAATATTTTTGCATTTAAAATATTACTTAAAAATAAATATTTTTAAGTAATCATATTTAAATATATGATGGGTAAATATTGATTTGCATGCATGGAGTACAAAATAAAGCTTGTGTAATAAATTTATTTTTAATTTTTTAGAGGAGAATGTATGAAAAATTTTAGCATGACATTGGTATGTGTATTATGTTTATTATTGATTTTGTTCATAATGTTTGGTTGGGATTCAGGAGTTAAGTATCATTCAGAATTTCAAAGAGAATTAGAACGTTCAGGAATACGTCCCCTAAATCCAGGTGAGATAAAAGATTCATCTATAGAAGATAAAATTTCAAAGTATGAGCGATCAACTGTGCAAGATAATAGCGATGAGACTTTGGATGATGAAAATTTGTTGTCGGAAGTGCCAGATTCTCATAAAACCAGAGAACAAGCTTATGATGAACTTGAAAATAAAGTTAGAGAGTTTAAGAATGAGTTTTTAGATAGAAGTTTACGTTTTGCTAGTGGTAAGCATCAATTTAGTATGCCTTTTTTTGAACGATTTGCTAAATTTGATGGTGATGATAAAAAGGATATCGTTTATTCATCTTTGGGGTATGATGTTGATGTTATTAGAAAATTAGAAACATTGATAAATAAGGTAGATCCAAATGTTCCATCTTATTTAAGTCGACTAGATAAGGGAATTGCTTCTGGATTATTGGATGTTTTATATAATGTTACTTATTATGTTAGAGAAGTTGTGATAAATAATCATTTAAATTTGTTTAATTTAGGTAATATTAAGACTAGTAGTTTAATAACAGCAGATGATATTGCTTCTATTAATGTTCTTATTGATACGTTAATGCATCTGAGGAGAAATTTAACATTGAAATTGGGTAGATATATTGTATTAGCAGAATCAAAAACAGATAAATTGGAAATGGAAGCTGTACTGAGAAAAATTATTGAGCAAAATGGGGATATTAGGAGATTGATTGCAAAAATAATGTTTATTTCACAATCAATTGGAAATTTGGTTAATGTGCAAACTAATCCGTAATATTTTAATAATTTCAGTATTCTAAGAAAAAGTTATGGAGTATTTACTTTAAATGCAGCATCTTGTATAGGAATTGTGGTTTTGTTATTATGATTTAATTTTTACTTGAGTTAAATATATTAGTTGTAGTAGTATTATCTTATTTAACTTTTATGTAAGTGTTGCTTTATTGTAAAAAGGGGAATATATGAAGAGAGTTATTATGGTATTTTTAAGGGTGAATATTGTATTTTTGCTTTTAATGATATTCATATCTTGTGTATCAGAATATTCGGGATTCTTAGATCCAGACGCAAGAAAAGTTTATAAGGCTTTTAAAAATAAGGTTGAGGATTGTAAAATAACATTTTTATCGAGATCTGATACTCTTCTCAATTTTATTGATTCAAAAATTTCTTTTTTTACTGGTGATAAATAAGCTTATTCAGATAAATTGTTGTACTTTAATGAAGATACTACCAAACGTGTTATTATTGCTACATTGGGAGATGATTTGGGAGTTGTTAAAAGACTTATAGATATATTATCCACATTAGATTTACGTTTTAATAAGGATGTTGGTAATTTAAATGATAATGATGTTAATGTTGCTATTAGGTTTTTAAAAGAATTGGAAAATGTTACAAAATACGGAATTATATTATTAAATAGGCATTTAAACAATGAGAATCTGGCTAAAATTAAAGACTATTTTAAGTTTGAAGAAGGTTTAGTGACTTTTATTGATAATATTATGTTTCATTTAGATTACTTTATGAAGGCAAGGGAAGAGTTAATCTCAGATATTAAGCATTTTGTTAATGAGGCAGCTGCAAGAAGAGGTGATAAATTGATGATGATAAATTATTTAGAGAGTTTAATTGATGATGGTATTTTGTCAAATAGAATTTTGATTGGCATTGTAGATAATGTGTTTAAAATTGAAGATAAACTGAATGAAATATTTAAATCATAATTTTAATTTGAAAAATTTCATTTTTTAAAGTCAATTTCATTTTATGTTTAATATAAGCTAAAGAGTAAAATTTTTTTCAATAAATTAGTGATATTGTTATTATATTATATTGTTTTTATAATGTGATTGGTAGTATAATGTATGCGTTCTAATAATAGATAGCTTGCACAAAGGAGTATAAATATATGGATTTAAGGGAGCAAAATTTTGATGAGCTTAAAGAAATATTGATTGGTTTTAGAGAAGAACTTGAAAATGAGCGTTATGCATTTATTTCTAAACAGTCTCAATTGGATATTAATTTTAAGGGGGTATTAGATGATATTATTTATTATCAATCAGATAGAGATAAAATTTATACTATGTTAGGATATGATGTTGAAATTATTGGTAGATTAGGTTTGATTTTTAGTAAATTGAATTTTAAGCATGTTTATGATAGAGACACAAGACTTGTGATGAATTTATTAAATGGTTTAATGCGGGTCGCACATTCAATTCAGACTCTCTTTAAAGATATTTTTAATCAAACAAAATTGGATTTGCTCCAGTTAAGAGATAATGAGGATATTAAAAAAATTGTTATTTATCTAGAACAGTTTATAGAAATAATAAAAGATTTGATGTTGCAAGTTAAGGCTATCATTGTATCTGTTGCATCAAAAATTAATGAAGATAGCATATTAAAAGAGTTGAGTAGAGTGGTTGCTAAGTTAGATTCAAAATTTAATAAAGGTGTTCGTAATATTCATTATCTTTTATTTGATATTATAGAGTTAGTTGATTTTTTGTAAAAGTAGTAAATTATTAAATAATATTGTGTTTTTTTGTTTTGAATATGAAATTAAAAAATTTTAAATAATAGTTATTTATTAATTCATCTTAATTAATTGATGTTTATGTATGTATACTGTAAATAGTGTGTATTTATATTGGTAAATAGTGTTATAAAAGGAGTAATATATGGATGAAATGAAATCTTCTTTTGGTATTTTGAGTAACTTATTGATGAAATTTAAGCAAGAGCTTGAAAGTAAGCGAGTTGCATTTTTTTCCAAAGAAGAGAGGATAAGTATTAATTTTAAAGGGATTTTAAATGACATTTATTATCCTTCAGATTTGGATGAGGTTTATGAAGCATTAAGATATGATATTGAGATTATTCTTAGTTTGGGTAGAGTATTTCAAATGTTGAATTTTAAGAATATGGGAGATAGAGATACAAGAATTGTTACTAATTTGCTAAATGGTTTAATGTACGTTGCTCATTCAATTCAAATTTTCTTTGAAGATGTTTTAAATAAAGCTAAATTAGAAATGCTTAAATTTAGAGATGAAGATGATCTTGAAAAAATTACTAAGTATTTAGTTCAATTTATAGATGCTGTTAAAGATTTAATGTCTAAGTTTAGAGATGTTATTGTTGTTGTTGCATCAAAGACCAATGAGGATGATATATTAAATGAACTACAGAAAGTTATAGCTAGTTCAGATTCAAATTTTAATAAGGAAATGCGCAATATCCATTATATTTTATTTGATATTATAGAGTTGGTTGATCTTTTATAATTGGTTTGATGTTATAAATTTAGGTATTTCTAATCTATATATTTATATATATAGTAATTTGACATATCGTTATAGAGTATATTACTATTTGTTAAAATATTGATAATATTAGGGGAGAAATTTATGATAAGGTTTTTTATTGTCTTATGTGTGTTAAATTTTGTGTTAGGATGCAGATCTGATGCTGTTTTGAATGATGGAGAGAAGATTAATAATGATAAATTCGCATTTTCAACATTTGAATTGATTCCATTTTTTAGAAGTTCAGTAAGTAGAGCTTATAATGATTTAGAATCTTTAGTTTCTTTTTTTAAATTGTTGATTGATTATGAATATAGAAATAGTGGTTTGAGTAAGAGTTCTATTTCTGTTATTAATCAATATAGCAAGGATATTGTTAAAGAGTTGTCATGTTATGGTAAGATGTCAGCTCTTCAAAAGGGAAATTTGGAATTTGATACTTATTGTGATGGAGTTAATAAGAGTCGCAATATTTATATGGTTTTAGGATATGATCTTGATTGCATTAATGCATTAAGAGAGATACTCAATACATTAAATGTGGGATTAACTTTTATTGATATACCGCTTTCAGAGAGAAATATAGATAAGGTGGATGTAAGAATTGCATCTCTTTTATTATTTAATTTAGAGCAACTTGCATATCATATTAATTTTGTTGTTAATCTCTTTAGTGATGAAGTATTAGAAAAAATTAAGATGAGTAATGAGATTACAGTGGAAAATGTTTCGAGTATCACCAATTTATTATTATTGTTTATGCAATTAAGAGATGAATTGATATCGGATTTTAAAAATGTTATAAATAGTGCGGCAAACTTAAAACGTTACAGAAGGTTAATGGAGGCGGAACTTGGTAAGATTATTAGAGATGGAGGGATTCAGAAGAAAATTGCTGATAGTTCTGATTTTGCAAAAACTATTCAAGAATTAGTTATTGAAATCGTAAAGGATTTGCCCAAGGTAGATATGTATATAAATGCAAGGAGAATATGATTGTTTATGCAAATATAATTATATTTTTTGAATATTATTGTTGAAATTTGTGTATATATGTTTATATATTTATATATGAAAAAGGGAATATTTATGAGAAGAATTAATATTATATTATGTATATTGTTCATCTTATCTTGTAGTGAAAAGAATGTTGATAAGTCAAGTGAAAATGTGAATGATGCAGATGATAAAGATGTGTGTTCTAATTTATCATTTATAAGGCTTGTAGTCATTGATCCTCGTTATGTGACTTTTTATAAGATTCATAGGTTAGTCAAAGAGTATAGAGATAAACTTAATGGTAGGACATTTAAATTAAAAGAGGGTGAGTCTAAGCCTGAGTTTAAGTTTCCCTTATCAAAGATATTTCCAGTTTATAGTGATGCAAATTTTATTTTTGAAAGCTTAAACTATAATGTTAAAGCTATTTATGGTTTGGAATATATGTTTCATACATTAATATTACCGACTTATAGTAGTATTTTGGGAGATGCATCGCGTTTTTCTATTTTTTTATCTTATTTAGACGAAAATTCAAAAGTTTTAAAAAGGCTTGTTAATGATGATTTTAATGATGAAACTTTAGAGCGACTTAAGACTACTAAGACAGATAAAGAACTTGCTTTAATTTATTATTATTTAGTTGATTTTATAAAGAAAAAAGCAAGTTTGGATCAGGATCTTGAAGCCATATTAATTAAATTGGTAGCTGAAGGAGCTGATAGAGAGACTATGTTAAAGGTTTTTAATAATAGTATTGTGAATGTTTTTTTAAAATTTCCTGACGGTGAATTAACGATAGGTCTATCAAATACTAGACTTATTAGAGATTTTGAGGACCTAAAAAGTGGACCATTAACCATAATTAAATGTTTGATTAAATAAATGTGATTTATTCTTTACTACAGGTATTGTCTTTAATTATCAAACTTATTTAATAACATTTGAAATTTTATAATAATAAGTAATTTTTAAGTATTTTTACATGAGAGAGACTATTTTTTGTTTACATGTTGGTTAATATTTGAGTTTTTATTTGTCTTAGTGTTATTAACTTGGAGTGATTTTGATTCATTTGATAAGAATGTTTTAAAGTTGTGATGTGATTTATAACATCTTCTTGAATAAATATAATTATATTATATAATAATAAGTATTAAATTGTATTGGTATTATTAAATATTGAATTTAAAGATATACAATCTTAAGGAAGGAGAAGCATATGAAAATATTAGGTTTGATATTTTATTTGTTGTGTGTAATGAATATGATTTCTTGTAGATATTGGTCTTTAGAGGAGAGAATGGATAAAGATTTTAACCAAAAAGATGAGGTTGGTGGTACACGTAATTTAAAAAAAGTGGATAAATTAAACCAGTCAGAAGTGACAAATCTGTCATTTATAAGTTCAGATTTATGGGATGAAATTTTTAATCATCCGGAAGATAGTGTTAAGAGTAGTGATGATGGGGAGCAAATAGTATTTCCAGAAAATGAATTTGATTTTCAGTTAGATATAGAAAAACAACAAAGGATAGATGATTTTCAAACTAATGATGCTAGAGAGGGTGTTAATGGTGGAGATGAAATTGATAAAGATAATTTAGAGAAGACAGATAGGGTTGATGGAAATAAAATTTTGGAAGAAAGGGAAGTTGAATTTAGAGATAATTTTGAGAATGATGATAGCGATTTGGGTGGTGAGGGAAAAGTTTATGATTCTCTTTTGGAGAAGGTACAAACTTACAAGGCAAAGTTTTTAAATGAACGTGATCAGTTTTATTTAACTAAATTATTTTCTAATATTCCTTTTGATAAAATCTCTTCAGATTTTAGTTTTGAGGAGGAACAGGATAAAGTTTATGCAGGATTAGGATATAATGTTGGTCTTATTGCAAGGTTGGGTAACTTATTTGATAAGTTATTGTTAACAAATATTTCTAATGGAATTTTAGAGGTCTTTGATGATGTGTTATCAGTTTTAAGTGAACTATCACAATATCCCAAAGATTCTTTAGAGCTTTTAAATGAAGAAATTCTAGCAAATATTAGAGAACGAGATATTGACATTAAGCGTATTAGTGATGCTTTGGATAATATTGTTCAATTAAAAGAAGAACTTGTTGAGGATATTAGGGATAATATAGAATCATTGGGCTCTATTGATGATGAGAGTGAGATAATATCTTTATTACAAAAGGATTTTGGTGAGGGTAAATATAAGATGAAAATTAGTGTTTTAAGAGAGTTTGCTATGCTAATTTCAAATTTGGTTATAAATTAAACATTAAATGGGCTTATAAGCTCATTTAATGTTTTTGTTTGTTTTATTATTTAAGGAATGTTAAAAATTTTCTTTAGTTTTTTACATTAAAAGTGAATAGTATTCCTTGAATTGTGATGAAATTATGCATGGACTGAGTTGTTGCAATATTGTTTTATATATAAATATATATTGTGTATTTTATTATATTGATTACTATATAGTATATTAATTGTAATAGGGAGAAGAGACTTATGAAATTATTTGGTTTATTGACAGGTACTTTGGTTTATAGTGTGGGAAGTATTGCAAAAAATCGACCTGTTAGAAAGGTATTTGATTTAAAACGTAATACAAGTAGTGGTAATGTACGTGTACAAGGGTCTTTTAATATTAGTGATAAAGAGCAGGTTTTTTATACTCTAAAGACAAGAGTGATTGCTTATAGAGAAGAAATTAATGGTTTATATTCTCAATTTAATTCAGGTAAATTTTTGTTAAATATTCCTTTTAAGAAAATCTCATCAGATTTTGCCGATTCAGATAAGCAGTATAAAATTTATTCTAGTTTGGGATACGATATGGAGGTTATTAAACAATTAGGAAATGTATTAAATAAGCTTGATTTTAATAGTCCTCATTTCATTAATATTGATGCTGATGTTGCTTATAAATTATTAAAATTTTTAAATAATATTACAGATTATGCTAAGACACTTGTTAATTATTATTTGAGTGATGAAACTTTACTTCATATTAAATCTAGCAAAGATAAATTGCGCATTACTGAGATTTATAATCATTTGGAGGACTTTATTACTTTAAGAGAAAATTGTATGTCTAAAATCAAGTTACAAATAGCATACTTAGAATCAAAAATTACTAGAGAGTCCGTATTGACAGGGATAAAGGAAATGGTTGCTTATGAGGGTGAAATTGGGCAAGATATAAATTTAATGAGCACAATTGCAATTACGATTTGGAGTCTTAGTTAAAAGTTGATTTATTGGTGTTAAAAATTTATATTTATTAAATATAAATTTTATGTAATGAATATCGTGTATATCATACATTTTATTTGTTATTCTGTTAATTTTTAATCTTTTTTTGTTATTATGTGATAATTTTATACTTATTATTTTTTTGTAATTTATGTTATATTGTAGATGATGTTATATTATATTAATTACAATATAATAATCCTTAAGAAAAGGGGGATGATTTATGAGAGTAATAAGAATTTATTTTTTGTTTTGCTTTATTATGGTATCTTGTGGTAAAGATCTCTTAGATACTTTAAGGAAAAATCCGGGGGTTGAGGGGCAATTGAATGTTGGAGGTAGATCTGTTTATGTTTTGGGGAAAGTAGATAATAACGGTAGTGTTGCTAGATCAGGTAGTACAACAGTTAATGGGTCAACAAATGGTGGCAATCCTGGTCCAGTAGAGGTTACGATTAATGGTTCAGAACAAAGCGTAATAGATGAGCTTTATAATGTGCTTGTAAATAAAACGGATCGTTATAAAGCTACACTTGTAGATGAGGCTTCTTTAAGTAATTTAGCTGGTAATCCATACAATATTCCTTTTAGAAAAATAGATTTACAATATGATAATTTGAAACGACAATCAAATTTTTATGCTGGATTAGGATATGATGTTCAGGCTATTAAGGATGTGGGTTTGATATTCAATAATTTGAATTTAGAAAAAGCAATGCCCTCGCATGACAGATCTGCTGAAGGTAAAAATGATGAGTGGATGCTTGCTAATAATTTACTTATTCTTGTGTGGCAAGTTGGGCATTATTCTGAAAAATTTATGAATCATTTAGATAATGCAAGCCTTAGTAAAATTTATAGGGATAAAAATAAAGAAAAGCTTTTGTCAATTAGTAAGTGTTTTTCGATGAGTTTGTTAAAGTTAGATCTCGTGCTGTAGAAACTATGAAAAAAGAATTGACATTATTAAAATCATTAGTGAAGACAGAAAAATTTTTAAATAAATTGCGAGCAACACTTGGTTTAGTTGACGGTTATGACAACAATATTAAGTCATTATCTTATGAAATCGTCTCATTAGAAGAACAATTATTAAGATTGAAGAATAGTTAAATTAAAGAAAAATCTTGAGATTGTGAATTGGAATCTCAAGATTTTTTTAAATATTATAATTAAAAACCATATAACAAAAAGTAAAAAAAAATATTAGCAAAATTTTCTTTTTTTATATAAATCATTTAGTAAATATCATTATATTGCGTTATATTGAGTTTAAATATTGGTTGGTGTAAACGCTAAGATAAAGGAGAAGTTTATGCAAGGATTGGGCATAATTTTATATGCATTTGGTATGATATCTTGTAAGCAGCTTAAATTGTCAGAAATTACTAATTTTTTAGATATGCATCAATCAAAAGATAATTTAAAGAATTATTCACGTGAAAAAACACTTGAACAAACAGAAACACTTGAACAAACGGATTTAAAGGATCAAAAATCTTTAATTTTGGATAAAGTAAAACTTGAATCAAAAGAGATTGTAGCAAAAGATAGAGATTTAACCAAAGTTGTTGCAAAATCTCTAGATTTGGGTAAGGAGGTTTTAGAGAAGGATGTTTCAAACAAGAGAGTTGGGGATAGAGTGTTTGAAGATAATAAATCTGCAAAAAATGAAAAGAGTGATGCTAGGCAACTTGAAAGTAAAAGTAAGTTTAGGTCAAATTTAAAGATTGATGGAAAAGTTAAGTTATTAATTCCTAAAAAAACAGCACAAGAAGTTTATGCTGCATTTGAATCTAGAGTATTAAAGTATAAATCAAAACTTATACATGAACGCAGACGATTTAATCCAAGGCATTATTCATTAAGTATTCCTTTTAAAAAGGTGTCGCCAATTTTTACTTCTGCAGAGCAACAATCAGATATTTATGCTGCTTTGGGGAGTGATGTTAAAGTTATTACGGGATTAGAGAAAATATTAAATAATTTGGATTTAAAATATCCTGCTCTTTATTCTTATGGTGATACAAGAGTTGCAGCTCATTTATTTAATCTATTATTAAATATTTCAAATTATACAAGAAAACTTATCAATAATCATTTAAATACTGCAAATTTAGATCGAATTAAAAATGGTAAGAGCGTGGAAGATATAATTGCACTTAATGATCTCTTAGAAAAATTTATGATCGAAAGAGACAATGCAGTAAAGATAATTCAAGAACAAATACTCTCATTAGCATCGAAAAATAAAAAAGAAGTGTTGAGGGGGTTAAAACAAACTATTGGGCTTGAGAATAATTCTAGTAGAGAGATTCAGCATGCATCTTATTCTATTATAGGAATGGTAACTCGCATAGCATATTTAGTAAAATAATTCTTCAATATTCTATATAAATAATAGCTACTTCTAATTTAGAGGTAGTTATTATTAACTTATTAAGTTTATGAATTTTTTTGTTAAAATTTATAATTAATTATATTTTTAAAATAAGTATCCTGTTGTCTGCTTTTTTTGATATATATTGTCTTTTATATTAGATTGATATCTATAAAATTTATTTTTTTAAAGTTTAAATTGTTTTTTTATTTGTGATAATATTTTATATTATAATCAATATTAAAACTTATTAATTATATAGTATTACTATTACTATTATTATTATCATGTAATTTTAGAAAAGGAGAATTGTGTGAAACGAATAGGCGTTTTGTTATTTATAATATGTGTACTGTATGTGTTATGTATGCTAAGTATTTTGTCTTGTAAACAGGATGTTGCTGAGAACTTACAACAGGAACATATTGAGATTAAACAAAATGAATTTAAATTTAACTAACAATAAGAAGCGTTCTTATGAGTTATCTTAAAATTAGAATATAAGACATTTATTTAGATATTCTAAAGTTTGAAATCCTATTTGATTATATCTATTACTACTTATTTATATTGAGGGTATGGTATTAAAGATAGGCCAATTGATCATTATGTATATTAATATAATATATCCAATTAGTTGATTAATTAATTGGATATTTTAATATTGATTATAGTAAAAAATATACATAAATGTCATTTAATATATTGTTTTAATTATTTTAATAATTTGTGTTATAATGATTATAAACTAATACTTCTTATTGTTTGAAACTAATTATACTTAGATAATAAGTATTGATATCTTAATGTATTTTTAGTTATGAAGGAGAAGTGAGGAGTGGTTGAATGAAATTTATATGTATGGTAATGAGTATTACATTTGGTGTTTTGTTATTTACGGGTTGTGATGCTAAAGGCCCTTCAGGTCGGATGGGGCTTGCAGGAAGTGATGGGGTTGATGGAAAACCGGGTAAGGCTGGACGAGGTGATCTTGCGATTTTGTATATGAATTTTTTTAATCTTTATAGGTCGTATACTGCTAATAGAGAAAAATTTGATTCTGAAGTTAATAATTTTGATGCTGAAGCTTTTTTCTCTCATAGTGTATTTAAAGATGAATTTTCGGGTAGCAATGTTGAGCAAAGAAATGATTTTTATGCTAGCTTAAAATATAACATTGAGGATATTAAGGTAGTAGAAAAGGTTGTAGAGATATTGGTGGATAGTAAGGATGAAATAATTAGGAGTAATGCTTTACATGTATTGAATGTTTTAGTTGATAGTGCTCGACATGTAAAATTAGTTTTGTCTGCATTGGAACCTAGTTTGGATTTATTAAATGAAATTGATGATGTTGCAGGTATTAGTGACCTTAATGTTATGTTAATGATGATGTGGATGGGGAGAGAAAAGATAATAGATGATATTAGATTGTTGTTTAGTATGTTAAAGGGATATATCGATGTTGGAAACCCAAGTATGCGTAATATTATGAATTCATTAAATGTAATTATTACTTCATCAGGAAATATTTATAAACAAGTTAATTTAGGTGTTGATAGTTTGTTTAGTTTAAAAGAGGCAATTTTAAATAAAATAAAAAATTTAAAACGAAGAGTTTAGTTTTTATAGATTCTTAGAATGGGAGTTTTTATGAAAAGAATGAATGTATTAATATGTGTTGTAAATTTTTTAGTGATATTGGGATGTGTTGGGCCTACTGGGATACAGGGTCTTAGGGGTCCTGATGGAAGAGATGGAGAGAAGGGACAAGATCATCATGGTGATGTTGAATTGTTAATGTCAGCCTTTTTAGTCCTTAAGAGTTCTTATAATTATAATCTTGGTGATGTTAAGAAAATTAAGGATTCTATTGAAAAGTCTTCTATATTCTCACATGTTGCATTTGAGGATAAATTCCAATCAGATAAAAATAAAGATTATATTTGTATTGCAGTAAAGAGTAATGAATTGGTTTTTGAGGATGTATTGCATATTTTACGATTATTGGTAGGAGGTCGTAGTTCTACTTCGCAAGATCATAATGTTGCTAAAAATTTTTTGAATTCTCTATTAGATAGTGCCAGTTATATTGATGAGGTTATAAACTTAAATTTATTTACTCCTGATTTTGACTTGGATAGGTTGCGTAGTTTTGACAGGTCTGCTGTTTTTGAACTTAATTTTCTTTTGATGGGTATGTTAGGTTTAAGAGAAAGTATTGTTAATGATATTAAAGTATTACTGAAAAATCCAAATTTGGCAACATTGGGTTCATCAAGTCCTTCAAATCTTAAAGTTGAGTTAGCTCCAATTATTGATGTTGGTGGTAATATTTATGAAAAAATTTATGGAGACAATGATAGCTTGAAAAGTTTGAGAGATCTAATTATTAAGAAAATAAATACCAATGTCTAGTATGTTGAGGCTCTAAAAGGAGTTTTTATGAAAAAAATTTATGTAGTAATTTTTATTTTAATGTTGTTAGTATTTGGATGTAAAATAGGGGAGCGTGGTCTAGCTGGATTTGTGGGTCATAATGGTAAAGATGGACTTAGTGGTCATGATGGAAGAAGTGATGTTGAGTTACTTAAAGTAAATTACTTAAAATTTAAAAGAATGTTTCATTCCAATTATGAGTCATTTAAATTAAAAAAGGAAGATTTTGATAAAGAAATTCCATTTGACAATATTATATTTGATAATGAATTTAAAACTGAAAGTCAAAGAAATAGTGTTTATGCTAGTTTAGATTATAATGTTGAAGATATTGAGATTTTAAAAAATCTCATAGCTAGATTATTTGACTTTATTGATGAGGATAGGAAACAAAATATTAAAGCTTTATTATTTTCTTTAAGAGATATTGATCAATATGTTTCTGCTGTTATAACAGCAAGTGATGTTGTTATTAGTGATTTTAATCTTGTTAATATTAAGAAGGGGAATAATATGGATATTGTTAGTTCACTTAATGCTATGTTTGGTGAATTATTATATAGAAGGGCAAGTGTAATTAAAGATATTAGGAATATTTTTAGTAGCATAAAAAAATTCATGGAAGTTGCTTCTGCTGATCGTATATCAAGTATTAATGGTAATATAAGGATAATTGGTTCGAATACGGGAATTATTTATAAAAAAATTCATGTGGGTGATGAGAGTCTTTTAGGGTTAAAGAATGATATTATAAAAAAATTAGAGGAATTAAAAGAAACATTATGGCTACAATGAGTTTGAATTACAGTAAATTATTGTTCTTTATTCTAGATGTATTTATATATTTGGGATATTCTCTTTAAAAGTAGTATAATTACATTTAATGGCTTTTCTATATGATTTATACGAAATGCTAAGGGAGGGTATTTAATGATAAGGATTTATGTATTAATTTTTATGTTTTATATCCTAAATTTATTTTTGGCGTGTAAAGTACATAATGATT
The DNA here is from genome assembly GCF_000019685.1 of Borrelia duttonii Ly. Lineage (NCBI taxonomy): Bacteria > Pseudomonadati > Spirochaetota > Spirochaetia > Spirochaetales > Borreliaceae > Borrelia > Borrelia duttonii. Next base: position 66,689 of record NC_011247.1, on the reverse strand, counting down.
CAGCAGATGATGTTGTTGTGATGAATTTTGATGATTTGTCACAAAGTGGCAACACGTCAGCTCCATCACAATTACCTCCGATTAGATATAAATATCCTCAAGCAAATGTGGTTTATGATCAATTAATGAAAAGTTTGCATGCTCTTAAGTCTTCTTATAGTGAAAATCGTGATGCTTTTTTGTCAGTTAAATTGCAGTTTGACAATGGTATTTTTGGTATATATGATATGGATTTTAGTGATGATGAGGCAAAAGATGATGTTTATAGTAGTTTAAAGTATAATTCTTTGATTATTGCAAATTTGAAAAGGGTGATAGAAACTTTAATATCTGCTAATCATAAAGATATTGCTTTAATATTATTGTATCGCTTGAGAGCTAGTGCTATTTATGTAAGAGAAGTTATAGATGAAGATTATGGAATTTTTAGTCAGGATAATTTGAGTATGATGCGATGTAGTAATAATATAGCAGGTATTAATTTAATTAAGTCTTATTTAGATGAAATGCTGAAACTACGAAATACTATTGTGGATGAAGTTAAAAATATGCTAAGTGGTGCAATAGATGTTATTAATGATAATGATAAATTTTTACTTAAGTTAAATTTGATTACTGGTTCGCAAGGATATATTAGAGAAATGATTAATGGTTTAAAAAGTCTTAGATATTTAAGAGTTGCACTTGAAGAAGAACTTGATAATTTAAAATTGTGTTTATGAATGTCAAAATAATTGTTTTTTTAATGTTTTTTTAAAGTTGTGTATTTGATGTTACTCTTTTGATTAAAAGAGATTAATATCTTTAATTAAATTAAAAATATTTATTATTATTAATTTAATCTTTGTTAATTAATAATAATGAAATATAATGTTTTAATATATTTCATTACATATGTCAGGGTATTGTTTTGTAATATTTCTATGTTAGAGGAGCTATTTGATGAAAATAATATGTCTAATATTTTTTATTTTGAGTTGTTTGATGATAATAGGGTGTTCATCTGATGGACCGTTATTAAGTGGTGAAAGTTACCCATATTTGAGGTATGCTAAGAGTAAGAGTAATAAGGGAACTGCTGCTTTATCAAGTTTTGGTATAGATATAATATTGCAAAAGCAAGGCCAAGGCAATAAAGGTTCTCTGGCTTATTCTGAGTTACTTCAAAGTATTAACAATATTAAAAGGACATTAAAGTTTGATTGTATGGAATTTGATGAAGCTCAGTTTGATGATATGTTTCAAATTTGTTCTTCATATGGTTATAAAATTGGGTATGATGTAAAAGTTAAAAGAGAAATTTATGCTAGTTTAAATTATGATGTTGATTCTTTAGGTAATTTAAAGACAATAATAAAAAGTTTGGTAAATTCAGGTGAAAAGAAGGGTTGTGATTTAGTTGTTAATTTGCTTAGATATTTAAGTATTAGTACTCAATATATAAGTGATATTGTGGATGAGAAAGGGGTTATTTTAAATGTAGCCAATTTAAATATATTGAAAAGGAGAGATAATGTGGCTAGTTTAAGAGATCTTAAATCTAAATTGGATAGTGTTTTATTGCAACATAATGTTTTAGTAAGTAAATTAAGTGCAATTTTGGAACGTTCAATGGGAATATATTCTGATTTAGCAGACCCTCAGAGTAAGGCTAGAGCAATAAGCGTTTATCTTAGCAGTATGATTAGTAGGGATAGTGATATTTATAATAGGATTTTTAATCCTTTTGATGCTCCTGTTGGTGCTAATAAATTGAGTTTACAGAGCTTAAACTTTGCAATTATTAAGAAAGTTGAAGAATTGACCAAATAGTTTTATATGTATTTTTTTGCTAATTTAAAATGTTTAAGTATTTATTGTGTTGATATAAGATTAGTAGGTGTTATTTTGAATGTTAATTTTTTAGTTTTGTTATTCTTGAGTAGAGGGATGTTATAATTGATTAAGTTTTAATAAGGAGAATATATGTCAAGAATAGGTATGGGAGTATTGATAATTGTTGCTTTAAATTTATTCATTAGTTGTTCAGCTGTTAGAAAAGATAATTTTGGTGATGTACACAAAGTTGTTCTTTCAAAACATTTAGATAATTTTGACCTACTAAATTTAGATTCATATACAACAGAAAGTTTAGATCTATATAGAGATCTTCCCTTGCCAATAACACCTTATGAATCATTAAAAAGAAAAGTTCAGGAATTTAGGATTTCATTAGATGTTGGTTCTAAAGGTTTTGATAAATCCAAATTTGATGGCATGTTTCATGGTTTTAATCATTATTTTAAAGATGATTATTCCAAAAATTGTGTTTATATTGCTATGAAATATAATGTGGAATATCTTGAAAAAGTAAAGAGTATTGTAAATAAATTGATTTCTGTTAAGATTGATGATCCTAGAATAGTTTCTGAATATGAGAATACAGCTTTGAATTTGTTGATAGTTTTACAAGATATTGGGATATATGCTTTGGATGTTGTAGAAGAGAATGGTGAAATTTTGAGTAACTCTAATTTAGATATGTTGCAGGAGGATAATGACTTAGATTCTATTAATTCTATTAGTGTTGCTTTAGATAACTTGTTTAAACAAAAGGAATATGTTTTTAATTTATTTATAGATAATATAGAAAATATAGTGAATTTAAAAAAAATTGCCTCCATTAAATATGAGTTGGATCTTATTATTGGTAATGATGGAGATATTTTTAATAAAGTTGATAGTAAGAGTGGTTTGTTTGGTTTTAAAGAAATAATTAAAGAAAAAATTGTTGATCTGAAGGAACAAAGGGCTCGTAAGTTCCGTATTTATTCAAAATTAAAAGGAGATTCAGATAAACAAAAGTCAAAGAAAGAAAATTAATAATATAAAAAGTAATTAATTAAAAGGTTGATATACAAATTATTTATTTTATATATGTATATCATTAATATGTATACAATCTTTATTGATTCTTTTATATCTTTATTGTCAATATATTAAATAACCTTGTAGGTAAGTTGATATATTTTAATAGTTTTATTTTTATGAAAAATTTTTTTGATTATTGAGATTAATTTATGATATTATTTTTAATAATTATTAAAATATAAAAATTATTAAAATATAAAAAAATAATATAAAAAATAAACAATTTATATTATTGTTGTGGTTTGTTACGTTTAGGTTAAAGGTTAATAAACATAAAAAATATATTTATATATATAGGAGTATATTTAATGAATGTGATATATAAAATAATATTTATACTAGGTGTATTGTTTGTGTGTTCTTGTAAACAGGATGGTGAGCAATCTACGGAAGTTGTTAAACAGGATGGTGAGCAAGATATAAGTGGTGATTTTACGGAAGCTTATATTGTATTGCTTAATAGTTATAATAGATTTAAAAGTTTAATTAATGGGCCAAAAGGATTTAGTAATTCCTTTTTTGACGATATGAAGAGATTATTTAATGCTTATGTTGAAGAATATGCTCAAAATGATTTTTATGCTAGTTTAGGGTTTGATGCTGTTGCTATTGATAATTTAAAACGTATAATAACTACTTTTAATCTTAATAGATATTATTATAATACAGAGGTTGGTAATTCGTTTGTTCATAGGTTAAGACAGTTTAGTCTAAAGCTTATTGTTCCGATTAATAATTTGCTTCAGAAAAATGATAATATAGGTGTTCTTAAGGATAGTAATAATATGGAAGGTTTAAAGGAGCTTGCTTTGATGTTAGATGATGTGTGTGTCAAATGGGGTATGTTTGTAGGTCAAGTAAAAAATGCAATTAATGAAGCATCAAATTTAACCGTTAAAAATGCTGTTATAAATAAATTAGAAATTTTGAATAATTTGGAGATTGAGAATCCTAATCAAATATGTGTTGATGTTCAAGGTATTAAGAATGAACTTTGTGATCTTAAGCATGAATTGTTGCAGTTGTTTATTTCTATTAAGGACAAAGTGTTAGAGTTGGTAAAAGATGTAGGTAAGGAGTAGGGATTTGCGATTTTTTGATGTTATTGATAATAAAAATTAATAATTAAACAGAGCAAAATTAGTTATTAGTTAAGTCCACATATTTGTGGACTTTTTTATTTTTCGAATTGTTTGAGACTTACGGTTTTTATGCATATCTCATAAACTGTGGTTTAAGTTTGTTGATAACTTAAATGCAATATGCATATGAGCTCAGAAGCACATTAAATATAAAACTTATGGTGCTGGATTTATTTCGTTAAGTAATTCTTGCACTTGATCTATCACTTTAGAACATAATGTTTTAAAGTGATTTTTGAGTTTGCAAAGTTTAGGATCACCGTTTTCCTGAGCACTATATACTTGATCGTCTTTAAGAGTCTCTAGTGTGAGTATTGGTTTTAATTCCTCAATAATATTATCTTTGCTGTCATGTTGTGCAGCCTTTTCGATTATATCTTGTGTTGATTTCACAATTTCTTGCCATTGTGAATGCATATCATCTAACATATCTTTAAGTGTGTTGATACCTTGTATATTTTGGCTTTGTTGTAGTTGTTCTAATTTGCCCTTTCCAAATTTATTGTCATCCTTTAATATTATATTAATAGAGTGTTTTGCAATATCACTTAATTTATAAATTAAAGGCTTAGCGTTTTGTTCTTTCATATACTCATCTTTATTGGTAATTGAGGAATGTAGTACTATTTTTTTTAAATTCTCTAAACAATTGATATTTCCAGATATACTGTAGGTAACTTTATCTTGAACATCTTGAATGTGAAGCCTGTGACTATCTTTATTAAATTTTTTGTTAATCTCTTCAAATAGTGAAGATATATCAAATCCTTCATCTTTATGATGATACAATGTTTCAAGCGCATTAAAGCTAGCAGTTAATGCATCATAAGCCACTTCCTTTGGTGTTTTAACTTTTCTTGGTGTATCTGTTAGTATTTCTTCTTCCTCTTCTTCCTCTTCTGGGCTTGAACTTAATTGATTAAATGGAGCATTGGCTCTAGTATCATCTGTAGGGTTTTTCGTGTTTTGACTACAGCAATATATAAGAAATGCACTTAGTATAAATATTATTTTATATATTAATTTCATTAAATATCCTCCGTTATTTTTTAAAATTTAATTTTTATATCATATATTGCAAAAATATTACAAATATATAATTAACTATGTTATTTTACATTGTTAATAGTATATACATTATTGTAATAAAAATCAAAAAATTTATATTATTAATTAAGTTTAGTAATTAAAATAAATTATGTATTAAAATGGAAGTTTTTTAATTTTTGGTATTTAATTTGTTTATTTGCTTTACATATATTTATATATATAAATATTGATATTAAATATTACAGTATTGAATTTATATCTTAAATTAAGCTTTTAATTTTATTTGTAGTTTTTAAATATGAATTTAAAAATTCATTCTTAAGATTACAAAGTTTATCATCATATTTGCATTGTTGATTAGGATTATTTAAATCTAAGTCGTAAAATTGTATTAATTTATGTATAACATTACTTTTTATGTTTAAATTTGATGCTTCATTAATTATATTTTTTACTTGCTCTACAAACATATCCCATTTGACACATACGTCATCTAACATCACAGCAAGCTCCTTTAAACCTTTTTCATCTTTACTATATTGAAGCTTAAGCATATTGGTATTTTTAAAAACACCATTGTTTATATCTATGGTATTAAAAATAATATTAAAAGCAAGTAGACTTAATCTGTCAATTAATTTATCGCCAATCATTGAGGTATCATATTCTGCAGGAGTATTGAATTTTATTATTATTTTTTTTAAGTTGTGAAGTGTATTAGTATCTCCTTTAACCAAAGAATAGATAGGGTTTTTATGATCTCTGTTATTGTAAGTAACATTAAATTTTTTATTAATATCAAAAAATAAAGGATCATGAAATTTTGTGGGCATGCAATTATATAGTGCCTTAAATTTATTAAGGCTTTTTATGAGTGTGGTATATTCTGTCTCTTTTGTTAATTTTGATGTTTGTAACTTATTTTTATTTAAATTTCTTTTGTTGATTGAATTTGTTTTAATTGCTAAAGGAGTGCTTGTATTTATCAGATCGTTACTTACCTGTTTGCAACACAGTAATAATATATTTAAAATAAATATTAAAAAATATACTTTGAACATTAAATATCCTCCTCTAAATTACAATTTTAATACCATTAATGAAAATATCTTGTTAATATAAATCCTTTATATTTATCTCAATATAGTTATTTATCAATATCATATTTAATTAGAGAATTAAAAAAATAGATTTGCAGATTCAATTTTAATATTTGACTTTTACCCGTTAGTTAGACGATGTTGGTAAACTAAGTCCACATATTTATGGACTTAGTTTAATAATTTTATATTAGTTACTATATTTGATTATCACTATTTTATTATCACTCGCACCAAATTATTTATAAAAATTTAATGTAAACATAAAATTTTTTGGAATCTTTACTTTAATTTTTTCCAGTTATTAATGCTGTACTTTTCCAGTTATCAATTCTGTAATCTTATTTTCAATATTTGTAGACAATACTATCAGTTCATTTTTAAGTTTACAAATTTCAGCATTATTGGTAGAACATGTTTCAGTTTTATAAGACTTCAACTCATTTAACATTTTGAATATATGTATAACATCTTTTTTATTCGTTAAGCTTGCTGCATTGTTAATTGTCTTTTGAATTAGGCTGACAAACATATTCCATTTTATATATGCATCATCTAGCATTTTTGCAATTTCATTTAGACTTTCTAAATTTTTAGTGTTCTTAAGTTTATTCATACGATTATCTCTGCTAAATGAATTATCAATCTTACGCATAATATTTATTATTAGATAACTTAAATTTCGGACTAATGATTCACCAATTGCTGGATTATGATAATCATTCTTTGAACCAAAAGTAGTTATTATTTTTTTTTAATTATCAATAGTAGTAGTGTCAAAATTTAGCGTATAGTACAAATTGTCATTAACACTATGTTTATAGTCTGTATTAAAGAAACCTTCAATTTCTTCAATACAAGAACTTTGAAATCCTTCTGGTTTTTTAAATAAAGCTTGAATTTTATTATACTTTTCAAGTAATTGCTTATGAGATTTATTTGGGATATTGTCAGTTTCTTCAAAACTTTCTGTTTCTTCATTTGTAGCAGTGTGACCAGATGCAAAATTCTTGGTTTCATCTTGAATTTTAGGTTTTTCACCCTTATCTTGTTTGCAACAGCATATAAAAAATGTACTTAGCACAAATATTGTTTTATATATTATTTTCATTAAATATACTCCTTCATATTAAACATTTTTCGTAATATTTAAATTTCAACTTTCATACTCTACATCACACAAGTGTAATAATTTGTATCATTAATAATATTATTAATAATTAATGTTTTTAAATTCTTGTAACTTTTTTGTCAAATTACTCATCATAATAATCAATATTTGACATACAATACCCTAAGTTAAAAATTAATGCAAAAAAATTAGAAAACATTATTAATAAATAATAAATAAACAATTTATTTGTTTTTTAATGTTAGATTTTTTAAAGATATTAATTATTTTGATTCAAATCAGGTAACTTTTAATTTAACAATTTTAGGAAAAAAGAAACCCACACCTTTGTGGGCTTTTATTTTTATGAAGTTTTGTATTGATTGTAACTGTAAATGATATCAAATTATGTATAGAAATATAAAATTATAAATATCTCGAAATTTCTACCTTAATTGTCAACCAAGCTTTCAATCAAGCTTTCAATTTTGTTTTTAATATTTTTAGATAATTTGCCCATTTCATTTTTAAGTTCACAAACTTCATTATTAACACCATTTTCATTACATATTTGATTAAAATTACCAAGATGTAAATCATTTAACAGTTTGAATTTTTTTGTAACATCATCTTTCTTATTTAATTTTGCTGCTTCGTTTATTGTAGTTTGAATCAGGCTTACAATTGTATCCCATTTTTCGTATAAATTATCCAACATATTTATAAGCTCGTTTAAAGCTTTTACATCATTACTATTTTTAAGAATATTTATTTGATTGTTTTCTTTGAAAGCATTATCAATTGGACGAATAAGTTCTTTGGTAAAAAGACTTAATTGATGGATAGACGCAACATCAAGCCCTGGAATATCAGGTTTTTTAGTTGGATTAAAAGTCGTTATCATCTTTTTCAAATTATTAATAGTAGTAATATCAAATCCTACACTAGGATAAAAATTATTTTTTACAAATAGTTCATAATCTACCCCAAAGAAATTTCCAATTTCTGTAATAAAAGAACTATTGAATTCTTTTGGGGTATTAAGTAAAACTTGAAGTTCGTTATAGTTTTCAATTAATGCATCATAAGCTTCTTCTGGTGTTTTTGGTATTTGTTTTGCTTTTTTTAATTTCATTTTTTCTTTCCATGCATCAGTGTGCCTAGATTTGTTGCTGTCGGTTTTAATTGTGCTTGCATTTTGTTCACCTTTGTCTTGTTTGCAACAACATATAAAAAATGTGCTTAGTATCAATATTGTTTTATATATTAATCTCATCAAATATACTCCTTTACGTAGATATTTTTTTAATGTTTCTTAAATTTGTGATTTTTCATACCATACATTACCTAAATGTTATAATTGCGGTTTAATATTGTTAATTGCAATATTAAAAATCAAAATAAAAATATAACAATTTTAATTGTGTTTAATTATTTATAAATTCCGTATTGAAATAAATTTTAAATTGTGGTGATTTATAACATTGTCTATCCTATTTACTTGGTTTAAGTTAGCTGAAGAATAATTTTAATTTACCAATTAACCTATTAATAGTTGACACATGATATTTTAACTTAAAATTTAATGCAAAAAATTAGAAAAACATCGTTAATATATTTAACGGTTTAATTTATCTACAATATTAGATTTTTTGTATCAAGTTATGATGTATGTGATTGATATGGTTTTGAAATAAAAGGATATAGATTCGATAAATTTTTGTTATATGGGGTTGTGCTGAATGTTTAATTCATTATTAATTAATAATCTTAATAATTAATTTATTGTTTCGTGATAATAGATGTAGAATGCATTACGTTTTATATGTCACCACAGTATTTTTAGTTGTGTGATATGGAATATAAAGGAGGATATTAATGCAGCGAATTTACATTTTAGTATTTTTATTTGGTATGTTAATGTTATGTTGTAAACAATGGAGAAATGATAGACATAACATTAAAGGGACTGAAGAGACTAAGAATAAATTGGGAAGTGTGTCAAATTTTCCATTCTCACCAGTTGTATCTGATATAGGAACAGAAAAAACAGATGGGTTAAAACCAACAGGTGTTAAAGATTTTCAAGGAAATGGGGAAGATGGGCATGTTGAAGATGAAGAGACAGAAACATTTGATTCATTGAGAACAAAAGCTTATATTGCATTAAGAACAAATTTATCTAAGCTTGTGGATTTATATCATTATAGACCTAGCGAATTTAGTGATTTTTTGTTTGAAAACATTAAGACTAAATTTGGGGTTGATGAGAAGCAAGACTTTAGGGACAGTGTTTATGCTATGGTGAAGGGAGATGTTGCTGTTTTAAAGAATTTGGAAAAAATAGTAATGCATTCTTTTGGAAAAAATGAGGTAGTAAGTCAAGATTATCTTTTTGAGAGTAATGCTTATTTTTTGCTTTTTCATTTTAGTAAGATGGCAAATTATCTTTTAGGTATAGTTATGCATAAAAATGGTTATATTTTAAATGATGATAATTTGTTAAAACTTCAAGATAGTAAAGATATAGAAGGTTTAAATGAACTTGCAAGTATTTTAGAGCATATTTGTTTGAAATGGGAAAATATGGTGAGTTTAGTTAAAGGTATTATTAACGATGCTTCAAGATTTACTACTAAAGATGAAATTATGGAAAGATTGAAACCAATTACTGATTTGGAGGTTATTAAATATAATCAGAATTGTGATTGTAATTTGCCAGATGATGATATGCATATTTGCAAACTAAAGAATAATCTAAGGGTATTATGCAGACAGCTTAAGGAGAAAATGAATAAGTTGATAAGATATAAAGATTACTAATGAAATTATTTGTGAGTGGTTTAGTATTTATATTTATTATTTTTTTATTCTTGTGTAGAGAGAATGTGAACTATTAATTGAATAATTAATAGGTTTATTTGAAGGAAATGTTGGTATTATTATTAATTTTTTTAATTAATTTAATAATAATATTGTTTTATTTTAAATAATGATTATATTGTACATATATAGTTTTTATTATATAAGCATGCTTTGTAGTACTTATTTTTTATATGGTATTGAATTTGTAATAAATGTGTTTTTAATTTAAGCATAGAGGAGAAAAGATGACAAAAGTGGGTGTGATGTTATGTTTCTTTGCTGTTTTATTTCTATGTTGTAGACAAGGAAATATTATGACAGAAGATTTGGAAGATTCAAATTTTGAAGAAACAAAAGAAAGAAAGAAAAATAAAAGAGGAAGGTTTGGTTATTATGACTTGAATTCTTTAGAGCAGGCTTATGATGAATTGAGTACAAGTTTAAATAATCTTCGATCGTTATATTATTATAGAGATGATGGGTTTAACATATCTTTGTTTTCGGATATTGATGATGAATTTAGGATTAAAGATAATATATTCATTATGGATGACAATGTTTATGCTGTCTTACATGGGAGTATTGATGTTGTTGGAAATTTAAAAAAGATAGTGATAGATCTTAATGAAGATCAATCTTCATATATGTACAAGAATTTCAATGGTCATTCTTTGGTTGCTAAACTGGATCATATTTCACAGTTTACTATTTTTGCTATTATGAAAGCATATTATGATGTTAAAGGTAATCAGCTTTTAGAGAAGCTTAAATATAGTAAAGATATAGAAGGGCTTAAAAAAATTAAATTGATGATCGATGATTTTTGTGTTGAGTGGGCAAAGTTAGTCGCAGAAGTTCAAAAAATAATAAATGATGTTGCAGTATTTGCTGATGCATATATTAAGATCAAAAATGATCGTTTTAAAGATAATGAGAAAATTTCTTATATGAAAAGTATTGAAGATGGATTACGACCAATTGCTGTTTTAGATATAAACAATTTTAATCAGGTATGTTCGGATAGTTTGATTTGTAAACTTAAGAATGAGTTGGTGAGGTTAGCTAATCAAATTTTGGATAAAGGTGATGATTTATTGAATGCATTGCAACCACAAAATTCAATACCATAATATTATATGTGTTGTTATATTTATTTAATTTTTGCTGATATCAGGATATAGTAATATTCATTCACTGAAAAACGAAGCCCATGTTTGGGTTTTGTTTTTTATATGTTTTAAAGTGTGTGATATTGCAATTAAAAAAACGATAATAAATTTAAAGAATATCTGTTGTATTATTTTATTTGTTATATTCATCTTTGTAAGTTAAATGTGAATGTCGTACCTTGGTAGAGGTCTATCTTAAAAAATCCAAAATCTTAATTTTTATAATTATAATATGGTTTTCATTTAGCCATTATGATATTTATGTATAGTTGATAATGACAAAGTTTACATATAAAGTCTTTATTGTAGATTTTATATTGTATAAACGTTTTTATTATTTAAATGTTTAACTTAAGTAATAATTATATTGCCATTATTTAAAATAATTATTATATTATATTGGGCACAAATTAATATTGAATCAATTTATGTCATGCTACATTGCATAAATATGTTTTATAGTGTGATGTAAAGTTTGAATTAATAGATATTGTGTAACTAAAGAAAAAGGAGATATTAATGAAAAGAATATTTATGGTAGTTTTTGCATCTAGTATACTATTACTATCATGTAAGGAAAAGGAGGATAATGTGATAAATGATCAAGCAGGTGATTACATGGATATGAAATCATTGACATCTGAACAACAGCAAATTTATTCTGCATTAATTGCAAGTTTTAATGATCTAAAAGCCTTATATGATTATAAACCGGAAGGGTTTAATGTTTCTCTGTTTGATGACATTAAGAATAAATTTGGAAATACCTATTATGAAAATTTTAAGGAAACCATTTATGCTGCATTTAAAGGAGATGTTGCAACTATTGATAACTTAAAAAAGATAGTTGCAGATTCAATTGAGACTAAGGACGAATATATGTCTGCACTTAATGGTAGGCCTTTGCTTTATAGGTTAAATGAACTGGGAAATATTCTTTTTTTATTTTTGAATAATGATAGTGTTTTTGGAAATGATGGTTTAATTAAAATTAGAGATAGGCAAGATATTGCACTATTTAATGAAGTTAAGTACATGTTAGATGATATGCGTGTCAAATGGGATGAGTTGGTGAGCTTGCTTCAAAATACAATTAATAATGTTTCTGTATTTGCTTCTAAATATATTGAAACTAGAAATGTTGCTGATAAAGAGGCAATGATAGCACAATTAGAACCAATTGTCGAATTAAAGTCATTAGATGCGAATCAGTCATGTAAAGGTGTAATTTGTAAGCTTAAGAATGAATTTATGGATTTATATTCTCAAATTAAAGAAAAAAGTGTTGAATGAAATTTGTTTAAAATTTTAAATTAGTTGCTTTTTAATTAATTAATCGTTGATGAAGTTCATATAAATTTGGACTTCATCAATTTTATTATATAGAGTAATTAAGAGTTGCGAATAATTTAAAATTATGGGAGTGAACTGCTATTTCTAAATCAAAGATTATAGAAATAGCTTCTTGTTTCATCCCATGATAGCTTTTTAGGTTCTATAAGAACGGTCATCCACTAGAGCATGGTCCACAAGCTTTACTTCAGGCAGTTCCTGCCTTAGTTTTTATTTCCTTATAATAATAAGCTTTAAGATTTAGAGCTGCATTTATATCTCTATCGTGCAAAGTGTTACAACTCCTACAACTCCACCTAATATCACTTAATTTTAGGGTTGTATTTTTAATACCGCAATTGTTGCATAGCTTGCTTGATGGAAAATATCTATCAACTTTATGCAAATAAGATTTAGACCACTCTGATTTATATGATAATTGTCTTACAAACTCATGCCATCCCAAATCATTAACACTTTTGCCAAACATTCCTTTTTGCATACTTTTAATTGATAGGCTTTCTATTACTATATTTTTATAATTAACTACAAAATAATAAGATAATTTATGTAAAAAATCTTTTCTTTGATTTGAAATTTTCCTATGCAATTTGGCAACTCTTAATCTAGATTTAGCTCTATTTCTAGAGCCCTTTTGTTTTTTTGATAGTTTTCTTTGGCATTTCTTGAGTTTACATTCATTTTTTAGTAAACATTTGGGATGATTGATTTTCTCACCCCCACTACTTACTAAAAAATGCCTCATACTCATATCAATACCAACTATCTCTTTTTTATTGCATTTAGTTTTATCGTTATTTTTAACATCTAAGCACTCAACCGCTACTGAAATGTAATATTTATCATCAGTATCTTTTTCTACTACTACATTTTTAATAAGTTCATTGCTTTTAATTTTCCTATGTAGAGCTAATTTTACAAATCCTATTTTAGGTAGCTTTATATAATCATTTTCTATTCTTATTGAGTTTTTTTGATTATTAGTTCTAAAGGTTTGTCTATTTTTCTTACTTTTATATTTAGGAAATCCTTGTGTTCTATTTCCTTTTTTAATTTCTCTAAAAAAATTACTATACGCAGAATTTAAGTCAAGTTGAGCATTGCAAAGAGCCAAACTATCAACTTCCTTTAAGAATAGAAATTCTTCTTTATATTTGCTTGGATAAGTAATAAGACTTTGTTTATTTTTTTCATAATAATCTTTCTTATCACTTAACATTTTGTTATACAAAAATCTTACGCACCCAAATACTTTTGAAAAATATTTCTTTTGATTAGCGTCAGGATATATTCTGTACTTATAAGCTTTATTAGCACTCATATGTTTTATTATTTTATAATATTTTATACTTAAGTGTATATGTCACACAAGCTAACTTTTAATAATCACTGCGTATATTCTATTAATTATCACCTAGTATTAGTTACTAAATATAGGCATAAAAGCCGAGCTTTCATCTTCTTTTTACCAAATAATACTTAATATATGTTCTTTATGGAAAATAACCCTTAATGAATTCAACCATGACAAGGATCATATTCATTTATTACTTATTACTAGAATTTACCCCCAATATTGAACCTTCTAAATTTATCAATACTCTAAAAACAGTAGCTTCAAGGCTTATAAGGAAAAAATATTCTACTCATTTAGATAAATATTATTGGAAACCTTATTTTTGGTCTAGAAGTTATTGTCTGATTTCTACTGGAGGAGCCTCTATTGATATCATCAAAAATATATTCAAAATCAAAATAAATGTTAAATTTTCTAAAAAATCATGTAGTTAGATAAGGTTTTTATTGTAAACATATTAATTAGATAGATTAATTATGTTATATTATATTTTATATATATAAAAAAACATATTACATTTATGTATTGAATACAATTAACATATTGAATGATTTACATATGTAGTAATACATGTTTTATTAGTATGTGATATTAGATTTGTAATGTAAAAATTTATTGTATGTCTAAAAGAAAGGAGAAATAAATGATAGTATGTGCGATAATATTTGCACTTAATATATTATCGTTTTCTTGTGCTCAATCTGTAACTAATTTGGCAAATGTAAGAGAAGGAATAGTTACAGGCGTATCAAAATCGTTAACTGAGTTTGAATTAAAACAAGCTTATTCTGAATTAGAACATAGCTTTAATAAGCTTAAATCCTTATATCATGATAGTTTTGAAATTTTAAATATTCCTTTTCTTAATGATTTTAAAAGTAAATTTAATATTACTAATAGACAATTTCATATTGATTTGATTTATGCTATTTTAAGAAGAAATTATTTCCTTTTTAATGCTTGGAATGGTCCTGATGTTATTTTTGTTGATGGAGATAGTAAAAATCATATTTTAAGTGATAGTGTGTTGTTACTTTTAGGTATATATACTTTAGTAATAAACACCTTGTCTGCGATTTTAGAGCAAAATGATGTTTTTGGAAATTATAAATTGAACAAGCTTAAATATAGTCGAGATATAACGGGTATAAATGAGATTAAGAATATGTTACATGATATGCATTTGAAATGGACAGAGTTTTCGATTTTATTAAAAAATTTCATTAATAATTTATCAAAATTTTTTTATAATGATATTCAAAATTATAATAATTTTTTTAGAGACGAGATTTTGTTGCAATTGAGAAAAATTAGAGATATGAATTTTATAGATAAGAATCAATTTTGTAAAGACAATTATAAAATTTGTGAACTTAAAAATGATTTGATAAATTTGCGTTATCAAATTGAAGTTAAAAGTAATGAATTGATTCGAGTTATATATTAACGTTATATTATGATAAATCTTTAGTATATTAATCTTTTTTTCTAATTTAATAATGTATTTTGTTTTTGTTGTTAACTTAATTAGCTTAAAAAATGGTATTTAAATTAAACTGAAATTGAATATAAGTATTTACATAAGTTATTGTGTAATAAGTTTAATTTTATGAAAATGCATATAGAATGTATTTATGCATTGTTTTTTGATAATATTTTATTCATAAAAATTGTTTTTTGAATAAATAAAAGGAGGATATTGATGCAACAAATATGTGTGGTAATTTTTTCATTTGTATTGGTATTATCTTGCAGACAAGGGAGTAGTGAGAATGTTAGTAGTTCGATTGTAAGAAAAAGTAAAATCAAACCAAATCAAGTTGTAACAGGTGTTGCAGAATATAAAGAAAATGGTTTTGACGTAGGTAAAGTCTTGTTTATTGAAGATAATGTGGATAGGAAAAAAATTTTATTAACTCCTGATCAAGCTTATGAGGCACTTGTGGTAAATCTTGAAAAACTTAAAGCTTTATATAAGAAACCCAAAGGATTTTATGTATCTTTTTTTGATGATTTTGAAGAGGCTTTTGGAGTTGAGGAAATGCAAGCTTTGAAGGATAGTCTTTATGCTGTATTAAATTGGGATGTTAATATTATTAATAAGTTAAAAAAAATAGTACTGTTTTCTGTTGAAAACAAATCTGATTATTTGTATGAAAAAAATGCTGAACCTTTGATTGATACATTAAGGAAGATTTTTTGGCGTACCATTTATGCAGTTATAGTTAAATATAATGGATCTGAAATTTTCAGTGTTGCTAATTTGGCAAAAATTAAATCTATTGGGAATGTGGAAAATTTGAATGAAATTTCTGTTATGTTGAGTGATATGTATAATAAATTTAATGATATTATGAAGTTGATAGAATATGTTATTAATGATGTAGCGAAACTTAATGCTAAAAATCTTATTATCAAAGGATTAGGACCAATTATTAATTTAGATTGTATATATGAACAAAAGTGTGTGACAGGTGGAGCTGATGTTTTAGGAATTGGCTTTAAAATGTGTAAACTTAAAAATGATTTGATAAATTTAAGAACAAGAATTACAGAGAAAGTTTTTAAAATAATATATCCCGAGAAAGAGACAACATCAGAGTTTTAATCTGTTGAGTAACAAATTAAATTAATTAAATTTATTAAAATAATTAGTAGTTTTTGTGTTATTTGGTTATAGTGGGTGTAAAATGTATGTCATTCTATGTAGTGTATCAGCATGTTTTATAGTGTTATAAACATAGAAGTTGAAATTACATTACATATTATTGTGTAGGTTGAATCACAAAAGGAGGATATTAATGCAGAGAATGCGCGTTATAATCTTATTGTTTAGTGTATGCGTGTTATCTTGTGGTCAAGATAGAGTTATAACTCCTGATAAATATGGAATGCGAAAAATACGTTCATTCCCAACAATTACGCCAGATGTTAAAGTGAAATCAGGTAATTCAGGTTTAACATCAGATGCCCAGGTGGAAGTTATAGAGAGATTTAATAATCGAACCAAAAGAGTACCAAAAACCCCAAAGAAGGCTTATGCCAAATTTAAGCGAAGTTATGACAAACTTAAAAGATTTTATAATCGTAGACCTAAGAATTTTAATGTGTCTTTATTTGATAGCATAAGGAAAAAATTTGGTGTTGATGAGAAACAAGGTTTTAAGGATAGTGTTTATGAAAGTTTAAATGGAGATATTATTTCTCTTAATAACTTAGAAAAAATATTAATGCTTACAAAAGGGTCTGGGGATGCATATAGTGTTGAACTTAATTCTAGACCTTTGCTTATTAAGTTGTGTGGTATTGTAGGGAGCTCTATTTTTGCAATTATGAATGAAACAGGTGCTATTTTGAGTAAGGATAATTTAGCTTTAATGCAAGATAGTCAGGATGTAGATGGTATTAATAATCTTGGAAATAAGATGGATGATATTCGAGAAAAATGGAGAGAAATGGTGAAGTTGCTTCAAAATATAATTAACAATGCAGCAAGGTTTGCAACCCAAGAGGATGTTATTCAAAATTTACAACCTATTATTGATTTAGATACTCTAAGAGGTGATCAGGAATCTACTAGTCAATTATGTTCACTTAAAAATGAGTTGCTAGATTTGTGCTATCAGATTGAAGAGCAAGTTAGAAAACTAAGGCTTGGGCTTGTGAAATCAAATTGATAATAGTAGATAATAGTATTTGTTTATTAAGGACTTGTATTCGTTTCAAAGAGTGCAAGTAGACGTATAAATATTCTCTGAGCCTGCTTAAGTGCAGGCTTAGTTTTATTTATGAATGAAAAAATAGGATTTATATAGACAAGATAAATATAATTAATTTGTTTAAAATTATGTTTTATAGAGCAATTTTATTAATCAATAAATTTTTAATTAAATAAATTAATAATTTCATGTTATTTGATGATAATGGGTGTAGACTGTAGTGGGTTTTATATGTCATCAATATGTTTTTGATGCTTATATGGAAATTATGATGTAAATAGAAAAAGGAGGATTTAATGCATCAGATTTATAGAATAATATTTGTATTTAGTGTATTTATATTATGTTGTAGGCAGGATAGAGGCGATATTAGTAATGGTCAATTAATGAATAGAGATAGGAAGATCTATGGATCAATGCCAGCTACTGTGTTAAATAATACTCACTTGGAAGAAACAAAGACTTCAGGTACAGGTGATTTACGACATAATAAGTTAGGTGTAGATTTGTCAATTAACATAAAACCAGTGGGTGATTTATCAGCATCAAGACGAACAGAAAATGGTGAGGATGCAAATACTTTAACCCCACCACCTAATGTGTTAAGTAATGGTTTACCTGATATGCCAAGTAATGGGGAGAAGACACCTGATGTTGTTGATGAGGAGAAGGGATCTGATCATACAGAACAAAAACAAAGGACATTTGAGAAATCTTATGATGCATTAATGACAAGCATTGACAATCTTAAAACATTGTATTATTACAGATCTGATAAATTTAGCGAATATACACTTGATAAGATTATGAGTGATGTCAAGCTGCATTATAGTAGGACTTCTAACAATAATGTTTATGCTGTATTAAAGGGCGATATGCATATTTTAAGTAGATTGGAAATTATAATGAGATATTCAGTTGGATCTTGGAGTTCAGAATATAATTACCCCCATTATTTTTTTAGAATTTTAAACAATCTTGGGGGTCTTATCTTTAAAATTATAGATGAGAAGGGTGAGATATTTAGTGATGAGAATTTAAGTAAATTGAAGAATAGTCAAGATTTTGGGTGTATTGATGTTATGACAGATACTTTAAGTGTTGTGCATAAAAAGTGGAGTGAGTTGGTAAAGATAGTTCAAGATCGAATTGTTGAAGCATCCAATCTTGATTCTGTATTTTTTATTGTAGAACACTTGTCGTTAATTGTTGATGTATATGATACTCCTAAGAATTTTGAAGAAGTAAAAATACGTATTCTTAAGGATGAGTTGACAAATTTGCGTTCTTCTCTTAGAGATAAGGTTTATGAATTAACTAGGAGACAACACTGAGAATTTAATATAATTTTATAGTTATTGTATCTGCTTGTTTGTAAATAATTTATAAATAACTTGTAAATAAGTTTGCATTTAAATGTAGACTTATGTTTTTTATTTTGTAGTAGTTATTATTTTAAGGAGTTTTTGATAGTAAAAATTGGGAATAATTTGATATGAGATAGAGAGTTTTTATTAAATAATATTGTTGATAATTTAATTTTTAATTAAATAAATTAATAATTGCATGTTATTTAATTCTAATTGATATAGAGTTTATTGAGATCTATATCTCATAAATATGTTTTTAATGCTTATGTGATAATTATGATATAAAAAAAGGAGGATATTAATGCAACGAGTTTATAGGTTAATATTTTTACTTAGTGTATTGATATTTAGTGTGTTGATATTATGTTGTAAACATTGGGGGGATGAGACTCATGGTACTAACCATGTATTGCATTCGAGTTTGGTTAGGGCTAGGCCTGAGTCAATCTCGTCGTCAACTGTAAAAAATGTTCAATCAAAATTTGCAGTGGATGATTTTGAAAATAAAAAGTTGAACTTGGATTTAGAAGTTGGCTTAACTCCAAGTGGTCATTTCGTCATAAATCAAGTAAGAACAACAGATTCAGATAAACCAAATTTAAAGACCAATGTGGTTGATTCATTGGGTAGTGATGTTTTAGACAAAGATGTTGAGAATCCTTCACAAGATAAGGAAGTTAATAAAGAAGAAGAGTTGGTTCAAGTAGAAGAAGAAACAGAAATATTGAAGAAAAATTATGCTATGTTGCAGGCAAAAATTGAAGAGCTTAAGGGCTTGTATTATTCTAGGCCTAGAATGTTTGATGAGAATATATTAAATAATATTGAACGTAAGTTAGATGCTAGTTATAGTGAATTATATAAAAATAATATTTATGCTGTTATTCAAGGCGATATGGAGATTTTAAGTAAACTGGATTTAATGCTCATATATTTGTTTTTAGTTTGGGATGGTAGTTATACTTATTTTCGTGATTTACTTAATGTTTTGCAACATCTTTCGATGTCTCTTATTTTTAGAATTATAAATGAGAATGGTTCTATTTTTGATAAATCTAATTTAGTTGCACTTCAGTCTAGTAAAGATGTATTGGGTCTTAAGGAGCTTGTTAGTAATTTAGATTCTATATGTTTAAAATGGAATAGGTTAGTAGGGCTTATTAAAGATCAAATTGTGCAAGCATCAATATTTTATCACAAAGACGAACTTATTAAACACTTGTCTCCTATTGTTAATTTATTTGTGCGTTCTGATAATTATAAGAATGATCCAATACGTTTGATTAAAGATGAGATTTTAGATTTAATCGAACAGGTTGAGACTCAAGTTTATAAATTAAAAGCCGAGGAGTAATTCACTATTATAATAGTTATAATTATTGTATGTGTTAATTTATCAAAAAATTAAAAAGAATACTCCACCTATAATTTCTATGAAATTTAGGTGGATATGAATTTGTAACGTAAGTTAAAATATAATATAATGATTTTAAAAAATAATGAGTGCTAATAAAGCTTATAAGTACAGAATATATCCCACCACCAATCAAAAGAAATATTTTTCAAAAGTATTTGGATGTGTAAGATTTTTGTATAACAAAATGTTAAGTGATAAGAAAGATTATTATGAAAAAAATAAGAAAAGTCTTAGTGTTAATCCAAGTAATTATAAAAATGAATTTCCATTCTTAAAGGAAGTTGATAGTTTGGCTCTTTGTAGCGCATGGATTGACTTAAATTCTGCGTATAGTAATTTTTTTAGGGAAATTAAAAAAGTAAATAGAACGCAAGGATTTCCTAAATATAAAAGTAAGAAAAATAGGCAAACCTTTAGAACTAATAATCAAAAAAACTCAATAAGAATAGAAAATGATTATATAAAGCTACCTAAAATAGGATTTGTAAAGTTGGTTCTACATAGGAAAATTAAAAGCAATGAAGTTATTAAAAATGTAGTAGTAGAAAAAGATACTGATGATAAATATTATATTTCAGTAGCAGTTGAGTGCTTAGATGTTAAAAATAACGATAAAACTAAATGCAATAACAATAAAAAAGAGATAGTTGGTATTGATATGAGTATGAGGCATTTTCTAGTAAGTAGTGAAGGTGAGAAAATCAATCATCCTAAATATTTACTAAAAAATGAACGCAAACTTAAGAAATGCCAAAGAAAACTATCAAAAAAACAAAAGGGCTCTAGGAATAGAGCTAAATCTAGGTTAAGAGTTGCCAAGTTGCATAGGAAAATTTCAAATCAAAGAAAAGATTTTTTACATAAATTATCTTATTATTTTGTAGCTAATTATGAAAATATAGCAATAGAAAACTTATCAATTAAAGGCATGCAAAAAGGAATGTTTGGCAAAAGTGTTAATGATTTAGGATGGCATGAGTTTGTAAGACAATTATCATATAAATCAGAGGGGTGCGGAGCCTATTTACATAAAGTTGATAGATATTTCCCATCAAGCAAGCTATGCAACAATTGCGGTATTAAAAATACAACCCTGAAATTAAGTGATACTAGGTGGACTTGTATCGGTTGTAATATTTTGCATGATAGAGATATAAATGCAGCTCTAAATCTTAAAGCTTATTATTATAAGGAAATAAAAACTAAGGCAGGAACTACCTGAAGTAAAGCTTGTGGACCATGCTCTAGTGGATGACCGTTCTTATAGAACCTAAAAAACTATCATGGGATGAAACAAGAAGCTATTTCTATAATCTTTGATTTAGAAATAGCAGTTCACTAATTAGTCTGCACTTAAGGCAGGCTTTTTTATTAGATATATTAGATTATAATTTTAATTAATAAAATTTAATTAAAATTGTTAATGATTTATGTGTTGTTTTGTAATAGTGGGGTAGAATGTATTACGTTAGAATATAGAGATATTTTCTAATTTTTAAAGGTTGATGGAGTAAAGACACAAAGGAGGATATTGATTTATGCAGCGAATTTATATGTTGGCATTTGTATTTGCTTTATTAATATTGTGTTGTAAGCAAGGTGGGGGAAAAATTGATAATACTGGAAGTAAAAGAGATGTCTCTAAGGACAGATCTGTAAGGACAATTAATTCTGATAGAATAGGAAAAACAGATGATTCATTGGTGGGGTCTACATTAGATAATCAAGGAGGTGGGGCTACATTAGGAAAAGATTTGCCAGGTGGTGGTGTTCAAGATAATGTAGTTGATCAAGGTATTGTAGTTGTGGGTGATAAGGGAGATGGTCAGGATAAAAAAAGCAAAACACTAGAAGAGGAATCTTATGATGCCTTTAAGACAAGCTTTGATAGGGTTAAAGCTTTGTATTATTATAGACCTGAGGGATTTAATGATTATATGCTAAGTGATATTGAGAGTGAATTTAATTTTGAGTATAGTTTACCTTTTAAAAATAATGTTTATGCTATTTTAAAAGGTGATATTAAAACTTTGCATAATCTACAAAAGATAGTGGTTAATAGTCATCCAGAGAAGGTTTTGGAAGAATATTTATCTAAAAATGAATCTCATGCTTTAATTTCTAAATTAAAAGATATTTCGGATCATATTATCCATAAACTTATAAATGGGCATTGGGGTGACTTTAGTAATTATAATTTATCTAAACTGGCAATTAGTAAAGATATTGCAGGTTTTAATTTTCTTAAAAATGGGCTAGATGAGTTTTGTGCAAAATGGGGAGAAATGACAAAATTAGTACAAGATGTCATTAATGATATGGCAAAATCAAAAGATAAAAATGATATTTTGCAAATATTAGGAACAATTACTAGCCTTATACCTTTAAATTCTAATCAACAATGTAATACTAGAATTTGTGCTGTTAAGAATGATTTGAATGTATTGCGAGTCAAGCTTGGTCGTAAGGTTGAGCAATTGATACGTGAAATATATTTATGGTTATAGTCTTGATGTATTTGTAAATCCTTTTGGATTTAAATTTATTAAATAACAAATAATTAAATAAATTGATAAAAATTAATAGTAAACTTATAATATGTAGGTTTACTATTAAAGTGATCTTTTAGTTTTGACTTTAGATAGATATTAGAAATTATTATCAATTTTTATATTATGTATAAATTTATAATAAAACTATATTATATTATTGTAATATAGTTTTATTATTATAATATAATGGATATGAAAATATATTACTTTAAGTAGTATGATGATGCTTAATCAGTATTGTAATTCAAAAATATAAAGGGGGAATGTTAGTGAAATGGAAATATTTTATATGTGTGATGATATTGGTGCTTAGTATTGTAATTTTAAAATGTCCATTGGGAAAGATAACAAATAATAATGATTTTTTATTAAATGGTGATTTAGATTCGTTTGATAATTTGAATGAAAAAAATAGATTGAATACTTTGGATGCTTATTCTGCATTACAGGTAAGTTTTGTGAAACTTAGAGATTCTTATATTTATACACCTGTAGGATTTGATGAGGCACAGTTTGATAGCATATTTCAATGGAATTCTACTATTAAAAGAGTTAAATATGGAATTTATTCTGTATTAAAGCGAGATATTGGAACTTTAAATAACTTAAATACAATAGTAACAAATTTGTCAAGTTCTTTTGATAAGAATTTAAAGTCGGTTGTTTCGGATTTGTTTATAGGGTTATGGGATATTGCAAGTAGTATCGATAGTGTTTTGGCTAGAAGAGGTTATATTTTAAGTGATGCTAATTTAATTATGATTAAGAGTAGTTCAAATACAGAAATTATTAATGATATTAGAGTTTCTTTAGAGCATATGCTTGAACTTAGAGAAGAGCTTGTAAGATTACTTCAAAATATAATAAATTCAGCAGCAATATTTGGTATTGATGCTTTAGATAGAATTGAAGAGAATTTGAGACCAATTACCACTTTGGCATTAGGTTCTACTGGTCTTGCATGTAGTACTAATCGAATTTGTGTGATTAATAATGAACTTAAAAGTTTAAGTAATCAAATTGAGGATAATGTGAGTAAATTAAAAAAAGAGAAGTGATTTTTATAATATTACTAATGTTAAAAGCTACTTATGTGATGCGTTATATATAAACATTTAATTATATATTGGAATTACATTTAGGCCTACAGTAAATTTTTGGGCTTTTTAATTATAAAATTTATGCATTTTATATGTGAGGCATTTATGCTTTAAACTATTGTAATAAATCAATATATAAAATACAATAAAATTGAAATGGAAAATCTTAAAATATCTTTATTGATTATTTTATATATGACATCTTTAATTCATCTATTTGCACAAGATAAAGTAAAGATAAAATTACCAATAGTGACAGAATGGGAAAATAAATTAAATGAATTGAAAAGTGATCCAGAATTTATAAAAGAAATCGAATATGTTAAATCTCTACCTGAAGGAATATATACCCCTTCACGTGATATATATGCTGAGGCAGATTTTAGAGTTTATTGTGAAGTTATTTTTGATACTACTAAATGTTATCCACCAGATGGTTATTTTGGAAAAGAATATGAACCTTTGTTTGCAAAAACATATAACTTTCTTAAAGTGCTCAAAAGGAAAGATCCAGCCAAAGTAATACATCTCATACGTACAATGAAGGATGTGGCTGGGAGTTTTGGAGATATACAAGAATATGATAATTGGTACATATACAATACTAAAGGTGTACAAGTTCTTGATAAACGTATGAAGGATATAGGCGAGGTATTAAAGATATATAGAAAAACAAAAAAACAATATTTTTCCTCAATGGACATGATTGATATTAATGATATGGATAATAGTATTGCTGAACTTATTATTCAACTTGAAGAAATACGCAAATCAATTGAATATGTAACTAAAAAAATGAGTTAAAAATAACAATATTTCTGCATTTAGCATTCAACACTAAGAACTGCTTAAATCGATTGAACATATAACCGATGAGATTATTGTATTATATGAATTTGAATAACAAATTGATTTATACCAATGTAATAAATTTTAATAATATCATTAACTTTGTAAAGCATAAGTGATAAACTCTTATAATACAAATAAAAAAGTCAGATACACCAGCATTCAGCTTTGATGTATCGACTTTATTTTTTTAATAATTATTTAAAACATCAATTATGAAGAAGTAATAATGTTGTTAAAAGCGTTTTTATGCAGCAGAATACGCTCTTGTAGTCCCAAAAATTGTGACCACTCTGGGCGATCTTTCATATGATCAAAATTCATATATATGTTTACTACATCAGACTCATATTGTTCCTTAGCGTTATTAAATTGAGTCTCCATCTCTTGTTTCTTATTTGTATCTTGTTCATTATCAATTACTAACATAACCGAATCTATTATTTTACGAAGTTCTGAAATCTTTTTACTAAAAGATGTTAAAAAATCTTCATTCAGATAAACGGATTCAATTATTTTGAATATAAGTCGAGTATAATGTCTATCTTTGTTTATTTGAGCAGTTTCCTCAGAAGGCTGGGTATTATCAATGATTTCTTTTATATATCGTATAAGTTCTTTATTTTCTCTTGTAGATGCAAAATCTACTGCTCTTATACGTTGATATTTAAATGTCTCAAACTTATTTTTTTGAATTAGGTTGTAAATCTTTATAATTTCAGCTCTATTAATTACAGGTCTACTATAAGAATCCCTTATTATTGACATATAATCATCTTCGATTTGTTTAAATTCTAGAAATAATTCTTGTTTTTTCTTGTCATTTTTTACAGCCCCAATAAATTTAATCACTTCTTTTATTTCATTCATAATACATAAAATGTTATCAGCTAAGTCTTTTAGCTCTAATCCTTTAAGACAGTCTATAAATTGATAAAATTCATTATTAGTATATTTATCTTCTTTATCAAAATCAACGACTATTCTGCGTAAATGTTGAATTGCTTTTATTTGTTGAGCTGACAATCCAAATTTGTTAACCAACAAATTTGTAAGTTCTTCGTTATTATTATTTGAATTTTGATCAAATTCATTACTTTCTTTGAAGCGAATTTTAAATTTTATATCTTCTCCATCTTCTTCGGTACTTATATCCACTAATCCTTTTAAATGACAGCTCCCAAACAGTCCCATTAATAATAGTACTAATATCTTTATCATCATGTTTTTCAAGATTAATTCCTCCTTTTTCTATAAAGACCTAATTTCATTACCCAATACTTAAAATTAGACAAACATTGCTTATACTTTATGCCATCTATATGTCATAAATTATCTCACCATCTAAATTAATTAAAATTAATTAAAAGACTACCTCCTTAATTACAAATTAAAACTATCAATAATTTACAATAGAAAATTATATATCACAATTAATTAATATCATAAATTAAATAATATTTTTTAATTAATGATATTAATATCGGATAATATATTACTGATTGCTTTTTTAATACAGTTTAATTAATTTGATTTTTATAGATACTATTTGATATAACAGTACAAAAGAATTTGTACTGTTATATTTTGTTCATAATTTATTCATTATATTATGTTATCTTTGTAAAAGGTATTTATAGCATTTCTGTAGTCTAACTTTCTTGAGGGATTACTCTTTTTATTATTGACCTAACATATGCCATACATTCACTAAAATAATCATTTGTAGTCTTAATTTCTTGTTGAAGGTCATCATCATCATTGATACTCTTAAAGACTTTATAATATTCTTCTGTTTCTGGTAATACATTAAACTGTTGAAATCTCACAGAATTTACACGTCTATGTATTTTATTTGCTGTTTCAAGTAATTTTTGTATATATTTCTTAAACTGATCCTTTATATTTGAAAGTTCTTCTATTGTTGCATTTATTTTTACTTTGTGAATATTGCGATATATATCATCTAACATATTTTGATAATTAAGGCTTGGTATCATTGAATTTATGTTATATAGGAAATTACTAGTAACATCTGAATATTCTTTCATTTTTTTATAATTTTCATCCTGCTTAGTATAATAGTCTTTTTGCTTTAATTTTTGATAAGCATCATATATTCTAGTTACACCCAATAATATTGGATATATTCTATCTTTATTATATTTAAAAGTAGCAGCAATAGCTTGGTCATTGAAATATTGAGTAAAGAAATGGCGATCTACTTCCATTAAAATGGAGAATGAAACCAAAGGTATTCCCAGCCCATGACCATAGGAGGCAGGAAACTTTTCATACCTATTAGAGTCCGTGATACTGTTGTTTGGGTTATTATCACTACTAATTTGTGAAGTTAATTGAAAAAGTTCATTCAAAATTGTCTCTTTTTCCTTTATTTCGTCTTGTAATATTCCTGATTGTGCATATAATAATTTTGCTTGTTCACTTTTTAATGTTTTTTTTGTATCTTTTAATTCTTGCTCTATTGTAGATTTTGCATGTTGCATCTCCTCGTATTTTAATAATGCTAGTTCTTCTTCTTGTTGTGCTTGTTGTATTTTTTCTTCTTCGTTTTCTGTCTGTTCTGCTTCTTCTAATTCTTCTAATTTATCATATGCCTTATTATATGCCTCTTCTGCTAATGCTTCTTCTTCTTGAGCTTTTAATAATTTTGATTCTAGTTCTTCTATTTTTTCTTCTATTGCTATTATTCCCCTTTCTGCTATTTGTTCCTCTAATTCTAATTGTTTTTTTCTTTTTTGTTCTGCTTCTTGTGCTTTTGCTACCCTTATTTCTTCTTGTTTTTGTCTTGCTAATTTTAGTTCTGTTTCTAGTTCTGATGTTAATCGTTGTGCTTCTTGTGTTTTTTCTTTTTGTAATTTTGTTTCCCTTATTTCTTCTTGTTTTTTTCTTGCTGATTCTAGTTCTGATTCTAATTGTTGTGCTTCTTGTGCTTTTTTGTCTTGTTTCTTTGCTTCTTGTGTTTTCTTTTCTAATTCTAATGGTTTTTCTTTTATTTTTTCTGTCGTATTTCTTGTTCCTTTTCTTAGTTTGTTTAATTTATCCTGTTTACTTTTTAAACTATAGGTGCTGTTTGTTGATTTTTGTATACCAAACGCCTTCTTCCAAGCTAAATTTTCTTGAGTAGCTTGGGAGCAACTTATTATAAAAATAACTAACGACCCGAATTTAATATAAAAACTCTTCATACCTAAAATATCTCCTTTTTTATTCAATAAGCATTACTAATAGTATGTATACCATGCAATGTTAAGTGTACACAAGTAATTAGCAAGTCATAAATTAATGACTCTTGGATAAATTGATATTATAAATTAATAATTTAATATTTACAACTTTATTGATGTGATAGTTAAAAATAGCGTGCTAATTGAAAATAGAAAGGCAATACTTGATAAGTTGCATTGCTATTTATAACGTATCAAGTATTATCATAAGGCCTTTTGGTGCGATGTAAGGTCCATTTAGAAGTAGACCTGTCAACTGATACTGCATACCAAATATGACGTACATTTTCCATATAATGTCTTTGTGGTATAAGAAATATTATAGTAGGTTTGTTTTTACTCATATACATATTATAAATTATAGGGTAGATATCAACATATCCTAGTTCACCAAATGTGTCTGCTTCATATGATGCATTGATAATTGGGTTTTGAAGTACTTTATTATTTTTTAATTGATATTCAAGTCCAGCAACATTTATTGATTGTTCATATGCTCCATTAATTTTTATTGTCAAAAACATTTTTTCAATATCATCCTTACAAATTTTTTCAATAATAGCTTTCATGTGTCTTAGTAGAGAATCTGCTTGTTCTTTAATAAGAGAATCAATAATATGTTGATCCTTTTTTGCATTTTTTATTTCCTGGTAAATATTTTGTTTAAATAAATATAAATCCATTACTTTCTATAAAGACCTAATTTCATTACCCAATACTTAAAATTAGACAAATATTGCTTATACTTTATGACATATAGATGAAATAAAGTATCTCACCATCTAAATTAATTAAAATTAATTAAAAGACTACTTTCTTAATTACAAATTAAAACTATCAGTAATTTACAATAGAAAATTATATATCACGATTAA
The DNA here is from genome assembly GCF_000019685.1 of Borrelia duttonii Ly. Taxonomy (NCBI): domain Bacteria; kingdom Pseudomonadati; phylum Spirochaetota; class Spirochaetia; order Spirochaetales; family Borreliaceae; genus Borrelia; species Borrelia duttonii. Next base: position 37,502 of record NC_011247.1, on the reverse strand, counting down.
TTAATATTATAAATTAAATAATATTTTTTAATTAATGATATTAATATCGGATAATATATTATTGATTGCTTTTTAATACAGTTTGATTAATTTGATTTTTGATAATAGATGTTTTGATTTTTATAGATACTATTTGATATAAAAGTACAAAAGAATTTGTACTTTTATATTTTGTTCATAATTTATTCATTAAATGTTATTTTTATAAAAAATATTTATAGCATTTCTGTAGTCTAACTTTCTTGAGTGATTACTCTTTTATTAGTGACCTAACATATGCCATACATTTATAAAAATAATCATTTGTAGTCTTAATTTCTTTTTGAAGGTCATCATCATCATTGATACTCTTAAAGACTTTATAATATTCTTCTGTTTCTGGTAATACATTAAACTCTTGAAATTTCACAGAATTTACACGTCTATGTATTTTATTTGCTGTTTCAAGTAATTTTTGTATATATTTCTCAACCTGATCCTTTATATTTGAAAGTTCTTCTATTGTTGCATTTATTTTTATTTTGTGAATATTGCGATATACATTAGATAATGTAGCCTTATAACCACTAAGGTTTGGTATCATTGAATTTATGTTATATAGGAAATTACTAGTAACATCTGCATATTCTTTCATTTTTTTATAATTTTCATCCTGCTTAGTATAATAGCCTTTTTGCTTTAATTTTTGATAAGCATTATATATTCTAGTTACACCCAATAATATTGGATATAGCCTATCTTTGTTATAGTTAAAAACAGTAACGATAGCTTCGTCATTGAAACGTTTACGCAGGAAATAGTGATTTACTTTTAAAATCTGCAAAGAAACCAAAGGTCTTCCCATGCCATGATCATAGGAAGCATAAAACTTTTCATGCATATTAGAGTCCGTGATACTGTTGTTTGGGTTATCATCACTACTAATTTGTGAAGTTAATTGAAAAAGTTCATTCAAAATTGTCTCTTTTTCCTTTATTTCCTCTTCATTTTTTAATGTTTCTTCTGTATCTTGTAATTCTTGCTCTATTGTAGATTTTGCATGTTCCATCTCCTCGTATTTTAATAATGCTAGTTCTTCTTCTTGTTTTGCTTGTATTTTTTCTTCTTCATTTTCTGTCTGTTCTGCTTCTTCTAATTTATCATATGCCTTGTTATATGCCTCTTCTGCTAATGCTTCTTCTTCTTGAGCTTTTAATAATTTTGATTTTAGTTCTTCTATTTTTTCTTCTATTGCTATTATTCCCCTTTTTGCTATTTGTTCCTTTAATTCTTCTTGTTTTTTTCTTTTTTGTTCTGCTTCTTGTTTTTTTCTTGCTAATTCTAGTTCTGATTCTAATTGTTGTGCTTCTTGTGCTTTTTTGTCTTGTTTCTTTGCTTCTTGTGTTTTCTTTTCTAATTCTAATTGTTTTTCTTTTATTGTTTCTGTTGTGTTTCTTGTTCTTTTTCTTAGCTTGTTTAATTCATCCTGTTTACCTTTAAACTATAGGTGCTGTTTGTTGATTTTTGTGTACTAAATGCTTTCTTCCAAGCTAAATTTTCTTGAGTAGCTTGGGAGCAACTTATTATAAAAATAACTAACGACCCGAATTTAATATAAAAACTCTTCATACCTAAAATATCTCCTTTTTATTCAATAAGCATTACTTAATAGTATGTATACTATGCAATGTTAAGTGTACACAAATAATTAGTAAGTCATAAATTAATGACTCTTTAATAAATTGATATTATAAATTAATAATTTAATATTTACAACTTTATTGATGTGATAGTTAAAAATAGCGTGCTAATTGAAAAGATAAAGGCAATACTTGATAAGTTGCATTGCTAATTATAACGTATCAATAATTAGCATAGGGGTCTTTAGTGTGATGTAAGGTCCATTTAGGAGCAGATCTGTCAACTGATACTGCATACCAAATATGACGTACATTTTCTACGTAATGTATTTGTGGTATAAGAAATGTTATACTAGGTTTGTTTTTACTCATATACATATTATAAATTATAGGGTAGATATCAACATATCCTAGTCCACCAAATGTGTCTGCTTCATATGATACGTCTATAATTGGATTGTGAAGTATTTTATTATTTTTTAATTGATATTCAAGTCCAGCAACATTTGTTGATTGTTCATATGCTCCATTAATTTTTATTGTCAAAAACATTTTTTCAATATCATCCTTACAAATTTTTTCAATAATAGCTTTCATTTGTCTTAGTAGAGAATCTGCTTGTTCTTTAACAAGAGAATCAATAATATGTTGATTCTTTTTTGCATTTTTTATTTCCTGATAAATATTTTGTTTAAATAAATATTGACGTATTTCAGATAAATCATCATCAGAAAGATACAATTTGCATGATGCGCATTTATTAATAATATCATTGTTAAAGGTAACAGGTTCAACTGGTACTTGCTCTAGGAGAGGTTCTTGACTAATCTTTAATCTTTGATGATAAAATTTTTTATTAATATTTAAAACAATAGCATTATTGTAAAATGTTCCAGAATTATCTTTCGTTTTATGGTTTTTATTACCTACAATAAGCACTTTAGGATTAGCATTAAGAAAATACATGTTATAAAAGGTAGCATATATATGAAAATAATTGTTATTAATAATTTCATCAAAAGGTATTACTTGTTCGTATTGTGATAGAATCCTTAATTCTTTTATTCCATCCTCAATTTTAGAAAAATCTTTTGAATATCTGTGTATTTCTTGGGTAAAAAACTCTAAATTGTCTTCTATAAATTGATCAACTTGTCCTTTTTCATCCTTGCGTATATTACGCATGGGTCTAGGAATATCGGGCAGAGTGAAATACGATTTGACCATTTCTTCATGTATTTTACTTTCTAAGTGAGAAGATTTTATCTTATAAACATAATCAGGAGGTATGTTTTTAACAGATCTATCATTTATGCTTAAATCTATTTCCCAATTTTCTTTTTCTTTAGGCTGTAAAATCCATTCATTACTATTTTTAATGACATCAAGTTTTAATGTTTTTCTATAATATATATTATTACCTATTGCATTTTGTTTTTTATATATTTTATTTCCTACGAGATAAATTGACGGTTGTTTATGAGATATATAAAGATTATACATTACTGGATACATATCGGTATCGTATATTTCTCTTAAATAAGGACGATAATTAGTTTCTGATGATATGTTAAATCTACCCTTCTCATCAAGTTCTGAGGGTAAAAACGATAAGGGATTTCCAATCATTGTGTCTTCAAAATTAATCTTTAAAAATTCATTTATTTCGACTTGTACAGGAGCAACCATAGTTCCAGAATACCCCCGTTCGAGATCCAGATTTAATTTTTTGGACATAATCTCCAAATATAAAAACAGTGGGCGTAATACCATCCTCCTGTTTGCTAAATGTTTCTGAAAATTTTTTAATTTGTAACACAAGAGAATTTGCATGTTTTTTGACAAGAGATTCAATAAAAGGACGTTTTTCATTTAAATCTTGTAATTGTTTGTATACTTCGTATTTCATGATATATTCTCTAGATATGTATAAGTCATCACTAAGATTGGTTAAAGACTTAATGTCATTTTTTTTAAAATCTTTTATTTTATGTCTATCACAAGACAAAATAAAAAATATAAAAATAACTGTTGTGAAATACGTTCTCATAAAATTTTCCTTACATCAATATTAAATAGAATCTCGAAAGGTAATTTATATATTATATAATAACATTAATAATACTAAACGTATCAAATGAGTTGTATTTTATTTTGTACAGGGAAGTGAAATGAAAGGATTTAATATTCTTATTTTTTGACTAACGTTGACATTCAATTATTATCATAAGGCCTTTTGGTGCGATGTAAGGTCCATTTAGAAGTAGACCTGTCAACTGATACTGCATACCAAATATGACGTACATTTTCCGTATAATATCTTTGTGGCATAAGAAATATTATAGTAGGTTTGTTTTTACTCATATATATATTATAAATTATAGGGTAGATATAAGCATATCCTAGTCCACTAAATGTATCTGCTTCATATGATGCATTTATAATTGGATTGTGAAGTATTTTATTATTTTTTAATTGATATTCAAGTCCAGCAACATTTGTTGATTGTTCATATGCTCCATTAATTTTTATTGTCAAAAACATTTTTTCAATATCATCCTTACAAATTTTTTCAATAATAGCTTTCATTTGTCTTAGTAGAGAATCTGCTTGTTCTTTAACAAGAGAATCAATAATATGTTGATTCTTTTTTGCATTTTTTATTTCCTGATAAATATTTTGTTTAAATAAATATTGACGTATTTCAGATAAATCATCATCAGAAAGATACAATTTGCATGATGCGCATTTATTAATAATATCATTGTTAAAGGTAACAGGTTCAACTGGTACTTGCTCTAGGAGAGGTTCTTGACTAATCTTTAATCTTTGATGATAAAATTTTTTATTAATATTTAAAACAATAGCATTATTGTAAAATGTTCCAGAATTATCTTTCGTTTTATGGTTTTTATTACCTACAATAAGCACTTTAGGATTAGCATTAAGAAAATACATGTTATAAAAGGTAGCATATATATGAAAATAATTGTTATTAATAATTTCATCAAAAGGTATTACTTGTTCGTATTGTGATAGAATCCTTAATTCTTTTATTCCATCCTCAATTTTAGAAAAATCTTTTGAATATCTGTGTATTTCTTGGGTAAAAAACTCTAAATTGTCTTCTATAAATTGATCAACTTGTCCTTTTTCATCCTTGCGTATATTACGCATGGGTCTAGGAATATCGGGCAGAGTGAAATACGATTTGACCATTTCTTCATGTATTTTACTTTCTAAGTGAGAAGATTTTATCTTATAAACATAATCAGGAGGTATGTTTTTAACAGATCTATCATTTATGCTTAAATCTATTTCCCAATTTTCTTTTTCTTTAGGCTGTAAAATCCATTCATTACTATTTTTAATGACATCAAGTTTTAATGTTTTTCTATAATATATATTATTACCTATTGCATTTTGTTTTTTATATATTTTATTTCCTACGAGATAAATTGACGGTTGTTTATGAGATATATAAATATTATATATTATTGGATACATATCGGTATCGTATATTTCTCTTAAATAAAAACGATAACTAGGTTCTGATAATATGTGAAATCTGCCTTGATCATCAAGCTCTGAGGGTAAAAACAATAAGGGATTTCCAATCATTGTGTCTTCAAAATTATTCTTTAAATAATCATCTATTTCGACTTGTACAGGAGCAACCATAGTTCCAGAATACCCCGTTCGAGATCCAGATTTAATTTTTTGGACATAATCTCCAAATATAAAAACAGTGGGCGTAATACCATCCTCCTGTTTGCTAAATGTTTCTGAAAATTTTTTAATTTGTAACACAAGAGAATTTGCATGTTTTTTGACAAGAGATTCAATAAAAGGACGTTTTTCATTTAAATCTTGTAATTGTTTGTATACTTCGTATTTCATGATATATTCTCTAGATATGTATAAGTCATCACTAAGATTGGTTAAAGACTTAATGTCATTTTTTTTAAAATCTTTTATTTTATGTCTATCACAAGACAAAATAAAAAATATAAAAATAACTGTTGTGAAATACGTTCTCATAAAATTTTCCTTACATCAATATTAAATAGAATCTCGAAAGGTAATTTATATATTATATAATAACATTAATAATACTAAACGTATCAAATGAGTTGTATTTTATTTTGTACAGGGAAGTGAAATGAAAGGATTTAATATTCTTATTTTTTGACTAACGTTGACATTCAATTATTATCATAAGGCCTTTTGGTGCGATGTAAGGTCCATTTAGAAGTAGACCTGTCAACTGATACTGCATACCAAATATGACGTACATTTTCCGTATAATATCTTTGTGGTATAAGAAATATTATAGTAGGTTTGTTTTTACTTATGTACATATTATAGATTACAGGATAGATATAAGCATATCCTAGTTCACCAAATGTGTCTGCTTCATATGATACATTGATAATTGGGTTTTGAAGTACTTTATTATTTTTTAATTTATATTCAAGTCCAGCAACTTTGATTGATTGTTCATATGCTCCATTAATTTTTATTGTCAAAAACATTTTTTCAATATCATTCTTACAAATTTTTTCAATAATAGCTTTCATTTGTCTTAGTAGAGAATCTGCTTGTTCTTTAATAAGAGAATCAATAATATGTTGATCCTTTTTTGCATTTTTTATTTCCTGGTAAATATTTTGTTTAAATAAATATTGACGTATTTCAGGTAAATCATCATCAGAAAGATACAATTTGCATGATTCACATTTATCAATAATATTATTATTTAAATTAACAGGTTCAACTGGTACTTGCTCTAAGAGAGGTTCTTGACTAATCTTTACGCTCTTATAATGAAATTTTTTATTAATATTTAGAACAATAGCATTATTGTAAAATGTTCCAGAATTATCTTTCGTTTTATGATTTTTATTACCTACAATAAGCACTTTAGGATTAGCATTAAAAAAATACATATTATAAAGGACAGCATATATATGAAAATAATTGTTATTAATAATTTCATGAAAAGGTATTACTTGTTCATATCGTGATAGAATCCTTAATTCTTTTATTCCATCTTCAATTTTAGAAAAATCTTTTGAATATCTGTGTATTTCTTGGGTAAAAAACTCTAAATTGTCTTCTATAAATCTATCAACTTGTTCTTTTTCATTTTGGCTTATATGACACATGGGTCTAAAAAAAACATTGGGTACAGTGAAATACGATTTAAACATTTCTTCATGTATTTCATTTTCTAAGTGATAAGATTTTATTTTATAAACATAATCAGGAGGTATATTGTTAATCAGGCTATCATTTATGCTTAAATCTATTTCCCAATTTTCTTTTTCTTTAGGCTGTAAAATCCATTCATTACTATTTTTAATGACATCAAGTTTTAATGTTTTTCTGTAATAAATATTATTACCTATTTCATTTTGTTTTTTATATATTTTATTTCCTACGAGATAAATTGACGGTTGTTTATGAGATATATAAAGATTATACATTACTGGATACATATCGGTATCGTATATTTCTCTTAAATAAGGACGATAATTAGTTTCTGATGATATGTTAAATCTACCCTTCTCATCAAGTTCTGAGGGTAAAAACGATAAGGGATTTCCAATCATTGTGTCTTCAAAATTAATCTTTAAATAATCCATTGTTTTGGCTTGTATAGAAGTAGTAAAGGAACCATAATATTCCATTTGAGATCCAGAGTTAATCTTTTGAACATAGTCTCCAAATACAAAAACAGTAGGCGTAATACCATCTTCCTGTTTGCTAAATTCTTTTGCAAATTTTTGAATTTGTAACACAATAGAATTTGCATATTTTTTGACAAGAGATTCAATAAAAGGACGTTTTTCATTTAAATCTTGTAATTGTTTGTATACTTCGTATTTCATGATATATTCTCTAGATATGTATAAGTCATCACTAAGATTGGTTAAAGACTTAATGTCACTTTTTTCAAAATCTTTTACTTTATGTTTGTCACAAGACAAAATAAAAAATGTAAAAATAACTGTTATGAAATACGTTCTCATAAAATTTCCTTGGACCACCCTCAAATAAAATTTTCAGGGTAATTTATATATATAATATATTTTATTTATATAATATGATACCATTAATGGTACTAAACGTATAAAATAAGTTGTATTTTATTTTATGCAGGGAAGTGAAATGAAAGGATTTAACATTCTTATTTTTTTGCTAGTCTTGATATTAAGTTTAAATGCATTAGTAGAGTCTCAAGATTTAAGTGAATTAAACAATGCAGTAGATAAGAAACAAGAAACATTAAGACTTAAGGACAATAATCATAATGAAATACTCAGTCGACATTTAGATGAAAGGTATATTGATTATTTTAATATAACTGATGAATATTACAAATTGATCAATACTCTGTATAAAGTAACCCAAGCTTATGAATATTCGTTATTATCTCTAAATGCAGTTAAAATAAATTTAATGGATACTCTTCAGGATAAATACAATGAGAGAGAGATTGAAAAATATGATGAATTACGACAAGCAGAAGCAGAAAAAAATCTTAAATATAACGAAATGCTAGAAACTAAGGTATACCATAAAGATTTTAAGGAAAAAAGAACATTCAAGAGGATATTGTTTAAAAGAAGATTAAGAGATAAGCTTGATGAAAATTCTAATAGTAAAAAAGCTTATTTGAAGCTTGTTGATTCAAATAAATTAATAAACAAATATAGAAATATTCTTATTGAAGATCGTAAAGTTAAAGATAAACTTATAAAAGAACTAAAACAAATGACTAAATATTTAAATAAAATAAATGAAAAATTTAAAATGAGTGAATCTAGATTATATAATGCATATCAATTGCATGCTGCAAAATTTGATAAATGGCAAAAACTGGATGAGCAAAAAAAAGAAGTTTTTTCTGCAGTAAATACAGCTTGGGACAATTTGGAACAAGCATTGATGTCTAGAGAACAAGCAAAATTTGAAAAAAATAAATTAATCTATCTTGATTTAGTAAACAAATTTAAAGAAATTAGTGAGGCTAGATATAAAGCTCACAATGAGATTTATAATGATTTATTAGCAATAAATGCAGCTGAGAGAGAATTTTTTGAATTGCATTTTAGAAAATTAAAAAAAGAGTCCACAATTACTTATACAAAAAGCAAGTTAGTGGAGTACAATTAATATAATATTTTTATAAAATCCATAATTTTAAATTTTACTATTACTTTTTGTAAATACCATTTAATTCAATATTAAAGTGATAATTATCAAATTTTTTGAAAAATAGACACTTTTTTCTTTGTTTTTATACTTATTGCTATATATTTTTCTTACCAAGGAGGAAAATGTGAAGTTAAAGAGACAATGTTTATTTATGTTGATTATGACAAGTTTTATTAGTTGTGATTTATTATTTGACGAAGATATTCAAAAAAAATCTGCTGGTCTACTCGATAGGGTTCAATATTTATTGAATAATAAAGAGCAAACCAACAAGATTCTTTCTGATGAAATGGATAAGACAGATAAGCCAACTAAAAGGGTTATAAAGAAGGTTGTTAGAAAGCCTAGACAAAAAGGACAACAGGAACAATTAGATCAATTACAACAAGATGGTGTTGCTAATTATGGGCCTGTTTTATTCCCACAAATAGAAGAGAAAAATCTACCACTTGATATCACTTCTATTCCTGAGATTAGTAAGGAATTAAAAGAGACAAAAGGTACAACTATAGGTTCTAATACAAGTGATTTAAGTGGCAAAGCTATTACTAGCAGTTTAAGCGGTACAACATATCTTTCTTCACAAGAAGGATCAAATTTGGGTGGATTTAGTGATTTTGTTGTTGAATATGCTTATTCATCATCTCCAACAGTCTCAGGGTCTTATAGTGGAAGTATTGTGGAAGAAGAAGATAGTCCGGAGTATGAATATAATGATAAATTAGATAGCGCTGAAAAAGACATAGATTATGTACTTGAGGTAATTGAGCAAATTAAAAAAGATAGAAATCAAGTTGAGCTTCAAGCTACAATGAGAATGTCTGGACATTCTACACAAAAAGACAGAAAAGTTGCTAACGAAAAGCTACAACAATTTAGTAAAGAAAAGCTAGCTAGAGAACTTCAAAGTCTTTTTGATAAAATTAAAACTGCTGACGAGTTAATTGATGATGCATCAGAGGATTATGCTGAATTTATTACAAAAGATGAGCTTTACAAGGCTATTGATATATTACAAGATTTATATACTGCTGAATATGAATTATACAATCTTGTGAAAGCTGTTGAGAAGACAAGTAGTACTTATGATGCTTATGTTAAAACCTCAGGTTTAGGTTTTGTGAAAATCTCAGAAGTAGAGGAATCTTTAAAGAAAGCAAAAGAATTGCTTGCAAAGAGAAAAAACAGTAAATAAACCTACTTTAGGTATGTAAAGTAGTGGGTTAAAATTTTAATTTAAAATAGAATGGCAGATAGATTAAATTTAAAAGTCTATCTGCCATTATGAAATAATAGGAAGGGAAAATGTGATGAGATTATATTTTATGATGGTCAAAAACAGGCTTTAGTTTGCTTTCAATAATTAATTCAAGATAATAAGCATTTAAATGCATTAAAACAGGCTCAATCAGCTCTTTTGAAAGATGTAAAAGATAAACCTCAAAAGACATTAGACTTTAAGTATAATAAGACTAAATTGGAACAATTATTTAGGAAACTTGGAAATGATAAGACTAAACAATTTCTTAAAAATTTACATGTAACAATAAAGTCTATCAATGATGGTTCTTATCAAAGCTTTTCATCTTTAAACTTTAATGATCTAGATACTTTAGGAAAAAAACAAGAAAGGGCAATAAACTCTATAAAAGAAGAATTATATGTTAATTATTATCTTTATACCAATGAACTTGTTGATTTAGATTATTTTTTTTATAGAGTAATGAATTATCTTTCATAGATTAAAATTCGTTTATTATGTGTTATAATATATTATATTTAAAAATTATATGTAAAAATAGTTATAAAAATTGGGGAAAAAACTTGAAATAATTAATTATTGCACTAATAATTAATTACCAAATACTTTAATTTTTCAAAAGGAAGATTGTTTACTCACAATGTTTTATACATTATGTAAATACCCCCTTTGTATTAAGGGGTTTTTATATTTATTTTTTAAACAATTATCTAAATCAAAATAATTTAGTTTGTCTTTCAAATTATTATTTCCAAACACTATTTTTTGGTATTTTTAAATTAAACAAAATATAAAAAAATATCTGTTAGCAGTGTCAAATTTATGAAGTATATTTTATTGTAAAAGGAGATATTTTTATGAGGTATGTTCAAACAATATGCATAATCAGTGTTGTAGTATTGATAATTCCAATAAGTTGCAAGCTGAACAATAATAAATTAAAGGCAGAGAGTGAAACGAAATTGGCAAAAGAAAATGCCAAGCTTGTAGCAGATTCTATTGTAGGGCAAGTAAGCAAACTTACAGGATTGGCAACAACTGAAATTAAAGCTTTAAGTAAAGAAGAGCTTGCTAAGATTGCTAATGAGGCAAAGGCAACTTCTGAAATTTCTAGAAAAAATATTGATGATTTTCATAAGATTAAAGGTAAAGCAAAATTAGAAGTCAGTGATATTCCAAATTTTATTAAAGTAATTAGGGAGTCTGCAGAAAAAATATCAATAGCGTTTAGGACATTATTAAGTGCAGGATATAATGGTCCTGTAGCAAATGCGGTCAATAGCAACATAAATAGTGGGGTTAAAATAATATCTTTGCTAGAGCAATTATTAAATATAACAACAAAAGAAATTTATAATAACAAAGAGTTGGAAATACGAGATGCAATAGAAGAGTTTAATAGATCTTACCCGGGACTTAGAATATATGTTATAGAGTCTAGGGACAAAGATCCTATGAAGACATATATAAATGTTATGATGAAAAATGTAAGTAGATATTTTTTTAATGGGGTACATGAGGAATTATTAGAAAATTTAGATAAAGCTCCAAATAAACTTAAAGAAGCCTTAACATCACTCAAAGATGCGGCTAATTCTATAAGTACTGCAGCAGGAATAATAGAGTTATGTTTTTCAGAGCAAAATTGATTGTTCATTTTTATTACTAATGATTATACATGAAAGAATATTTTTATAATGATTGCTGTATATCTTTTGTTTCAATAACAATATAAAATTGTTTCCTAAGATGTCATCACTTTTAATGAGATAAAATTTAGAAATAAGAAAATTTTTGCTATCTTGATTTATATGATATATAATATCATATAATATATTTTATCAATTAAGAATTGATATCTTTTGATAAAATATTAATTCTTTAAGTAACATTTGTTAAATTTTAAAGGAAGGAGAATATTTTGAAAATTTATTTTTTTAGTATATCTTTTTTATTCATTATTTTAAGTTCTTGTAAATCAGATCCAAATAAACAATCAAATGGAAGATCAATACAAAAAGATGACATAGCATCACCACAAACACGAATACAAAATGAATATAAAAAAGAGACCGAAGAAAGAGAAAAGCAAATTATAATAAAGTTTTTAAAAGAACAGATTCAAAATGTTACTGATTTAATAGAACTATATAAAAACAATATTAAAGAGAATGAACCTGCAGATCAATTTGGAATGAAAAATGGGGCTTTTAAAATTATTATAGGAAATCCTAGTCAAAAGGCTTACAACGATCCTAAAAGTCAAGAAAATAGAAGACAATTTTATTCATCCTTGAATTATGATGAAGATAAAATTAGACAACTTGGAGTAATACTTAATCAAATAACTTCCGATAGCGCTAACAGAGGACAATTGCACGTAGATATCACAAATGCAGGAAGGGCTTACTCTCAATTTTTATTTGAAAGAGCAATCGATAAACTTAAAGAATATCAAAATAGATTTAATTTACTAAATTTTAGAGATTTAATAACAGTAAAAATAAAACTTAAGTCAATTGCACAGTTAAGATTACTCTGGCAAGATACTGTAAATAATATTATTAGAGATTATGAAGATGATGTTATTGGCATTAAAACTGATAGTCAAAAACTCATTGAACACATAAGAAAACAATATGGAGATGTACTTAAAAATAAAATTCCAAAAATTGGCATTATATTGGGAGATCTCAATAAGATTTTAAAAGAATTAAATTAATCTATACAAAATATATTAATAATTAAAATTATGACTGTAAAAGAGAAGATATATTCTCTCTTTTGTTTTTTTTAGATTTGAAATAAAGATTTTTTAAGACTATAATTATTTTTAATAATGTATATCATTTAAAGATATATATTATTTGTTATGATAGATAATATTATTTTAATTTTAAAATTAAGGAAAATATTTTGAAAATTTATTTTTTTATCAGTAATTTGATTATAGTTTTAGTTTTAACTAATTGCAGTTCGGATATTAAACGCTTTTTTCCAAAAACAGGGATTGTAGGTTTGCGAAGTTTTTTGGATAGTTTGGATCCAGAAAAACGTAAAAATATTTTGATATATGAAATTATTAAACAAGTTTATTATATTAAAACAGTGCTCGATCTACACAATGATCAAAATTGGGTTGAAGATAGCACTCAATTTGGTATGAAAGAGAATGGTAAGGCATTTAATATTCTTGACAATAAATTAAATATTTATAGAGTAGATGATGCTAGAAATTTATTTATTCGAAGAATATTTTATTTATCTTTCGAGTATGATGAGACGAGAATTAAAAATTTTGGAATGATTCTCAACAAAATAATCGAAACAGTTAATGATGAAAGTAAGGATTTACTTAGAGATATCACAAATGTGGCAATAATTTATGCTCAAAATTACTTTGTAGATGAATTTCGATTACTGCTTAATAAAGTCGATAAACTTCAATCTTTAGAACTTGATATTCTGCAATCTTTAAAAGATAAATTCGATCAATTAGCAATGTTCAAAAAAGGTTGGAATTATATTACAAATAGTCTTATTGGAGATTTTTTAAATAATAAAAATAATATTCAAAACGATAAAATCAAACTAATACTTCATATAAATCAATACTATAAATTGCATTTTATGAAAATTAAAAATATTAAAGGGCTTAGTAATGATATTAAAGATATTTTAGCCAAAATTTAAAAGATGTTTAAATAAATAATATAAAAAGCTAATAAAATATATTGATATCTAGGTCAAATTAATATAAACTATATGTTAATAATGATTATTAATTAACATATAGCAAACAATTTGAATAAATTGTTTTATTTTAATAATAAGGAGAGTATTTTGAAACAAAAAGTTTTTGTTATATTTATTTTACTGAGCTTAGTGCTAATAGCTTGTGGTCAAGACAATGAGGTTCCTGTTGATGATGCAAATGCAAAAAAACAAGAAGAGATTAAAGGAGTTAAAAATTTAATTCCTCACTCAGTATTAAGGATATTAGGCGTGCATCATAATGCAACTTGGGATGAAGATACTGCAGGATATAATCTTAAAGGTGCTGATGAGTTGTTTAACAAAATTTCATATACATCAGCTTCTGGAACCTCAGTCTTATATGATGGTACAACGCCTAATTCTGATGCTGATGTAAGCAAAGCAGCAAGAAGAGAAGTTTATTTAGCTTGTGAGTATAAGAGTGATTTTATTAAAGCTTTTGCAAGTGTTATTAATAGATTAGCTTTAGTTCCTGCAGCTACAGGAAGATTGGAAGATCTGATTTTAAAGATAAGAGAGTATGCTAAGGCTTACTACATAGATGTATATGATACTTTACAAAAGAAACTAGGTAAGCTTGATACACTATCTTTAGCAGATGTAGAATCGTTGAGAACCAGATTGATCGAACTTGAAGAAGCAAAAAAGGAATTAAGAGATGAGGCAATACAACCAATTATTAGGGCTTACATTAACGATGAATCAATTGTTGAAGGATCAGCAGATCATCATTTAAAAAATGTTGCTACCACCGTTGATGAGATATTGGAATATGGGAACAAAAAGTTGACTGGTTTTGAAACTCGACGTAATAAGATTATAAGTATAAGTGAGCAAATTAAAGGTATCTTGAGTAGGATCTAGTAAGAATTTATGTTGATTATGAATCAATTAAATATATTTATAAATACTATTGGATTAAACATGACTGAGGAAAAGTTTTCCTTGGTGATCGATAATTAGTCAGTTTATCAATTGAATAATAAGGAGAATATTTTGAAACAAAAAGTTTTTATTATATTTATGTTAATAAGTTTATTGCTAATAGCTTGTGGTCAGAACGGAGAAACTGCAGAGGCACAACAAAAACTAGAACAAGCAAAAAAGGAAAGACAAAGACGAGAAGAGGGATTATTGGAAGATCAAAGAAAAAGAGAAATTGAATATATTAAAGATGCAACTTCTAGTGATGTGAAAAAAGTATTAGATGATCATAATAATGCAAATTGGAACGGTGAGCAAGGCGCTGATTTTGTTGATATCATGTTCGTGTTTGGTAAAGTTCCACATAAAGTAGATGGTGTAACTGAAGTCTTATATAATGATGCAGCGGCGACTGGCGATGTTGCTGCTGAAGGCAAAGCAGCAAGAAAAGAAGTTTATCTAGCTCTTAATTATTATTCAAGTTTTATTTCGGATTTTGGAACTGTTTTTAAGAAATTCGTTAATACTGCGGCATTAGTTACAAAATATAAAAACGAATTAAAAGAGTTTTTTGGAAATATAAGAGATTTTGCTAAAGCTTATTATATAGATGCACATGATACCTTACAAAAGAAACTAAATAAACTTGATTCACTGTCTTTAGACGAGGCAAGATTTTTGAGTAGCAAATTGGGAGAACTTGAAACAAGAAGATTGAAGTTAATAAGTGGTGTAATAGCCGAAGTTAGAAGTGATTTAAATAACAGTAGTCCAGGAGCAGGAGGTGTTCATCTAAAAGGTAATGCTACCACCCCTGAGCAGATAAAAACATATTGGGAATCAAAGTCAGCTACATTTAATGATGACTGTGCTGAGATTGTGAAGATAAGTGGTGAAATTAAAAATATTTTGGATAATATTCAGTAAAAGGTTAATTTTGATTATTAATCAATTTAAAAATATATTTATAAATACTATTGAATTAAATATAACCAAGGAAAATTTTCCTTGGTTATCAATAATTAGTTAGTTTATAATTAGATAATGAGGAGAATATTTTGAAACGAAAAGTTTTTATTATATTTATATTAATAACTTTAATAAATTTATTGCTAATAGCTTGTGGTCAAAATGGAAAAAAGCCTGTTGATCCTGTTGATAATGCAAAGGTGCCACTAAAAACTCCTGTTGATCCTGTAAAGGTACAACGAAAATCAGAAGAAGAGGAAAGGCAAGA
Source organism: Borrelia duttonii Ly (assembly GCF_000019685.1). Lineage (NCBI taxonomy): Bacteria > Pseudomonadati > Spirochaetota > Spirochaetia > Spirochaetales > Borreliaceae > Borrelia > Borrelia duttonii. The sequence goes on along the minus strand of NC_011247.1, from coordinate 21,460 downwards.
AAGAATTGCAGACATTAAAAAAAATGGAATTCCTAGTGCGGTGATAGAAATGTTAAAAGATTTTCGTAAGGATGTTGGAGTGGATAAGGGTGATTTTGATCGTTATTATCGCTCTGGTTATATCTTTGAAGGTATCAATGGAGTGTTTTAAAAAGTTCCATATAAAAATGGAGTAGATGGTAATGGCCATGAGTTCTTATATGATGGAGATTTGGCAGGAATGGATGAAGTTTATCTAGCTTTCGGCTATAGTAGCGGTTTTACTCGTGCTTTTGGAGATTTTGCTAGTAAATTAGTTGCGACTCCGGAATTAGTTACAAAAAATAAAGCCAAATTAAGAGATTTCTTTATGAAGATAAGAAAGTGTGCTAAAGCTTATTATTTAGATGCATATGAAACCTTACAAGAGAACCTGGGTACCCTTGAGGTGCTCTCTGCAGCAGAAGTAAAATCTTTGCATGACAACTTGGCCTTACTTAAAGCAGAAAGAGATAAATTAGTATCTAATGTAGTGCAACCACTTAAAGATAAGTATCCAATTATTGGAGAATATTTTGCTGATCCAGGCTCAGACAAAATTTCGAATACCTTAACCGCTGATGAAATAGAGACATATTGGAACACATTATCAGCTGAATTTGATTCTATTTGTAATGAGATTATAAAGATAAGTGGTAAAATTAAAGGAATCTTGGATAATATTAAGGTCAAAGGTTAATGTTAATTATAAATCAATTAAATATATTTAGGACACTGTTAAATTAAATATAACCAAGGTAAGAAATTACTTGGTTATCAATAATTAGTCAGTTTGTAATTGAATGATAATTGAATAATAAGGAGGATATTTTGAAACAAAAAGTTTTTATTATATTTATATTAATAAATTTATTTCTAATAGCTTGTTTTCAAAACGAAAAAGATCCTGTTGGTAATGCATCGTCACAACGAAAATCAGAAGAAGAGGAGAGGCAAGAAAGAATTGCAACCATTAAAAAAAATGGAATTCCTAGTGAGGTGATAGAAGTACTAAAAGAGCATAATAATGAAAATTGGAGTGCTGATATAAACCATCCCGGTTATTTTCGTGCTATTAGTGTAGTGTTTGACAAAGTTCCGTATAAAGTAGTTGGTGGAACGGAATTCTCATATAATGATACAAAGTCTAGCGATAGGGCGAAGGAAAGCAAAGCAGCAAGAAGAGAAGTTTATCTAGCTCTTAATTATTTTTTTGGTTCGATTAGGGCTTTTGGAGAGTTTATTGAGAAATTAGTTGAGACTAGGGACTTAGTTACAAAAAATAAAGCCGCATTAAAAGATTTTTTTAAAAAGATGAGAGATTGTGCCAAAGCTTATTATGTAGATGCATATGATACCTTACAAAAGAAACTGGGTAACCTTGAGGTACTCTCTGCAGCAGAAGTAAAATCGTTGCATGACAACTTGGCCTTACTTAAAGCAGAAAGAGAAAAATTAGTATCTAAGATATTGCAACCACTTAAAGATAAGTATCCAATTATTGGAGAATGTTTGGCTGATCCAGGCTCAAAAAAAATTGTGAATACCTTAACCGCTGATGAAATAGAGACATATTGGAACACATTATCAGCTGAATTTAATTCTATTTGTGATGAGATTATGAGGATAAGTGGTGAAATTAAAGGAATCTTGGATAATATTAAGGTCAAAGGTTAATGTTAATTATAAATCAATTAAATATATTTAGGACACTTTTAAATTAAATATAACCAAGGAAAAATTTTTCTTGGTTATATTTAATTAGCCAGTTTGTAATTTAATAATAATTGAATAATAAGGAGGATATTTTGAAACAAAAAGTTTTTATTATATTTATGTTAATAATTTTAATTAGTTTATTTCTAGTAGCTTGTGGTCAAAACGGAGATAATGCAGAGACACAACTACAATCAGAACAAGAAGAAGCGGAAAGACGAGAAAGAATTGAAATCATTAAAAATGCAACTCCTAGTGATGTGAAAAAAGTATTAGGCTATCATAATGATGCAAATTGGAACGGTGAAATTGCTGATTTTACTCATATTATTTCAGTATTTTCGAGAGTTCCACATAGAGTAGCTAATGATGGAACGGAATTCTTATATTATGATCTAATGGATGACAATAGGGCGAAGGAAAGCAAAGCAGAAAGAAGAGAAGTTTATCTAGCTTTAGGCTATGATAACGATTTTATTTGGGTTTTGGGAGGGTTTGCTAGTAAATTAATTGGGACTGTGGACTTACTTACAAAAAATAAAGACAAATTAAAAGATTTCTTTATCAAGATAAGAAATGCTGCCAAAGCTTATTATATAGATGTATATGATACCTTAGAAAAGAAACTGGATAACCTTGAGTCACTCTCTGCAGCAGAATTAAAATCGTTGAGTATCAAATTGGGAGAAGTGAAAACAGCAAGAGTAAAATTAATAGTTCGTGTAGTACGACCACTTAGAAATGAATATTTAATTACTAGAAGATATTTGTCTGATCCAAACGCAATAATTCCGGTTAACATCACCGCTGATGAAGTATTAGAATATTGGAACACATTGTCAGCTGAATTTGATTCTATTTGTAATGAGATTATAAGGCTAGGTGGTGAAATTAAAGAGATCTTGACTAGGGCTAATTAGGAGATTAATGTTAATTATAAATCAATTAAATATATTTAAAACACTGTTAAATTAAATATAAACAAGGTAAGAAATTACTTGGTTATCAGTAATTAGCCAGTTTGTAATTAGATAATAAGGAAGATATTTTGAAACAAAAAGTTTTTATTATATTTATGTTAATAAGTTTAATAAGTTTATTGCTAATAGCTTGTGGTCAAAACGGAGAAATTCCTGTTTATGATGCAGAGACACAACAGAAACAAGAAGAAATTGCAGGCATTAAAGATGAAATTCCTAGTACAGTGATGTCAGTATTAAGTACGCATTATAATACAGGTTGGGATGAAGATGGGAAAGGATATAATTTGAAAGGTTCCGGTCAATTATTTAACAAAGTTGTATATGCAACAGTTAATGGAAAGTCATTATTATATGATGGTACGACACTTGGCGATGATGCTGCATCAAGTAAAGCAGCAAGAAGAGAAATTTATCTATTTCTTGATTATGATGATGAGTTGATTAAATCTTTGGCAGATGCTCTTAATAAGGAACTTAAAGGTTCTGATTCATTAGGGATTTTAGAATCGGTCTTTAAAAAAATAAGGAGGTGTGCTACAGCTTACTATATAGATGTATATGATGTCTTACAAAATAACCTAAATAAACTTAAGACACTATCTTTAGAAGATATAGTATTGTTGAGAACCAGATTGCTAGCATTTAAAGAGGCAAAAATGAAATTGAAAAATGATGTCACACCTGATAAAGCAGGTGAAACATTAGGCTCTGCGCTAGTAAAATTAAAGAAAATTCACTCTGGATGTGATAATATCTTAAGTTTATCTTCTGAAATTAGATCTATATTAATTGGGATCGAGTAAGAGATTAATGTTAATTATAATTTAAGTAAATATATGTTGAATGTTTTTGCATTCAACATCACTAAGAAAAATTTTTCCTTGGTTATCAATAATTAGCTATTTTATAATTAAATAATAAGGAGAATATTTTGAAACAAAAAGTTTTTGTTATATTTGTGTTGATAAGTTTATTACTAATAGCTTGTGATCCAAGAGGTAAGACTGTTGATTATGCAAAGGCAAAACGAATACAGAAAGAAAAGGTAGAACAGATACAAAAAGCAGAGAAACAACGAATTCGAGAAGCAGAGGAACAAAGAAAACTGGCAGAAGAGGTAAGACAACGAAAACAGGCGCAAGAGGAAGAGGAACAATTCGAACTAGAAGCATATGAAAGAGAACTAGAACTAAAGCGAGAAGAAGAGGAACAAAGAAAACTGGCAGAAGAGGCAAGACAACGAAAACTAAAGCAAGAAGAAAAGGAACGACTAAAACAAGAAGAAGAGGAACGACTAAAACAAGAAGAAATTTCAGTTATTAAAAAGGAAATTACTCCTTCAATATCAGCAGTATTGAAAAATTATAATAATACGGCTTTGGATGAATCTAAGATGTTCCTTTCTGTTAGTGAAATCAAATTCGCGTTTAGCAGACTTTCATATAAAACAGTTGGTGGAAAGGAATTTTTATATGATGGTACAACGCCCGGAGATGTTTCTAAGGAAAGCATAGAAGCAAGAAAAGAAGTTTATCTAATTTTTGAGTATAATGTTGGTTTGGTTAGAACTGCTGTAGGTATTTTTGAGGGATTATATTTCGTTCCTTTAGTTACAGGATTATTCGGAGATTTACTTAAAAAGTCAAGAAAGTGTGCTAAAGCTTACTATGTAGATGTGTATGATTTTTTACAAAAGAACCAAGATAAACTTAATACACTATCTTTAGAACATTTGAAGTTGTTGAAAGTCAGATTGGCAGCACTTACCAAGGAACAATTGGAATTAAAAAATTATCTCAAGCGTGGTATCGACTTATTTTCTCTTCAAAGCAGGTTAGCTGGAATTCAATCTAGATGTAATGAAGTTATAGAGCGGGCTGGTTCAGTTAAAGAGATCTTGAATAAGATTCAGTAAAGATTAATTATAAATTGATTAAATAATTAAAAAAATAAATATGAAATTCATAAACCAAGGAAAAATTTTCCTTGGTTATTTATCAAAATGCCTATATATAATTATTACTATATTGTATAGAGTCAAAACTTGATATGTAAATGTTGTAACTATTATGATATAGTAATAGTTAAAAGTTTAAAATGAATTATTAATTTTTGAATCAATTATTAGAAATTAAATTTTTATAATAGGGAGAATATTTTGAAACGTAAAGATTTTATTTTATTTGTAATTTTTGTATTTATTTTAATATTGTTATTATTGTTATCGTGTGGGCCCAAAAAAAAGTATGCCCCTGTTTCTAGTGCTGTGAGGCGAAACAGATTAGGACCTAACGGTGTAACTGGAGGGACTAATACTAACGGTGTAACTGTAGGGTCTCAAGGTGGAACTGGAGCTGGAGGGTCTCAAGGTGGAACTGGAGCTGTAGGGTCTCAAGGTGGAACTGGAGCTGTAGATAATGAGCAAATCTTGAAACAAAAAGAAATTAAAGATATTAAAATTCCTGATAAGGTATCACAAATATTAAAAACGCGTGATAATGAAAATTGGGATGAGGATGCGGCAGGATATAATCTTAAAGGTGCCAATCAATTATTTTCTAGAGTTAAATATAAAGTAGCTAGTGGAGATGAATTCTTATATAATGATGCAACGGATGACAAAAGGGCGAAGGAAAGCAAAGCATTAAGAAGAGAATTTTATTTGGCTTGTGAGTATAATGCTAATTTTATTAAAGCTTTTGCAGGTGTTGTCAATAAATTAGTTGCTACGGACGAATTAGCTGCTAAAAATAAAGCAGAATTAGAACAGTTTGTAGAAAATGTAAGATTTTATGCTCTATTTTACTATAATGCATATAGTATCTTAAAAGAAAAACAAAGTAAACTTGATGTATTAACTTTAAAAAAGTTGCAATCGTTGAAAACTGCATTTTTATTACTTGAAAAAGAACAACAGGAATTATATGACGTAATACAATTAATTATAAATGATTATAATAACGATACATCAATTAATTCATCAGAACCAACTCATAATCTAAAGAGTATTGATACCCTTCCTTCCGAGATAATAGAATATTGGAAAAAAGACACACTCCGTGGCGACTTTAACAGGAAATGTGGTAATATTATAAATACAGCGATTATGATTTTAAATTTGTTGAAGGATATCTAGTAAAGGCTAATTATAAATCAAGTAATAAATATTAAATAATACCTTAATTTAAACACCAAGGAAAATTTTTCCTTGGTTATTTATTAAAGTGCCTATATATAATTATTAGTAGATAATTATTATAATATTGTATAGAATTAAACTTGACATTAGAATATTACAATTATTATGATAAGTAATAGTTAAAAATATAAAATGAATTGTTTATTTTAAAATCAATTGTTAAAAAGTGATAATTAAATTTTATATAATAGGGAGAATATTTTGAAACGCAAAGATTTTATTTTATTTATAATGTTTGTATTTATTTTAATATTGTTATTATTGGTATCGTGTGGACCAAAAAAGTATACTCCTGTTTCTAGTGCTGTGAGGCGAAACGGAGTAGATGGGCCTTTGACAAAGCCTCTATCGCCTGGAGGGCCTCAAGGTGTAACTAATCCTGGAAATGGAGGTGGAGCTGTAAATGATGAGCAAATCTTGAAACAAAAAGAAATTAAAGATATTAAAATTCCTGATAAGGTATTAAAAATATTAGAAACGCATGATGATGAAAATTGGGATGAGGATGCGGCAGGATATAATCTTACAGGTGCCAATCAATTATTTACTAGAGTTAAATATGACGTATTTATTGAAGATAGATTCTTATTTTTCTTATATAATGATGCAACGGATGAAACTAGGGCGCAGGAAAGCAAAGCAGTAAGAAGAGAATTTTATCTGGCTTGTGAGTATAATGCTAATTTTATTAAAGCTTTTGCAGGTGTTGTCAATAAATTAGTTGCTACGGACGAATTAGCTGCTAAAAATGAAGCAGAATTAGAACAGTTTTTGGAAGATGTAAGATCTTATGCTAGATTTTACTATGATGTATATAGTGTCTTAAAAGAAAAACAAAATCAACTTGATGCATTAACTTTAGGACAGTTGCAATGGTTGAAAACTGCATTTTTAGAACTTGAAAAAGAACAACAGGAATTATATGACGTAATACAATTAATTATAAATGATTATAATAAAGATACATCAATTAATTCATCAGAACCAACTCATAATCTAAAAAGTGATGATACCCTTCCTGACGAAATAATAGAATATTGGCAAAAAGACACACACCGCGGCGAATTTGACAGTAAACGTGGTGTTATTTTAAAGATAGCGTCTGAAATTGTAGGTGTGTTGACGTATCTCTAGTAAAGACTAATTATAAATCAAGTAATAAATATTAAATAATACATTAATTTAAACACCAAGGAAAATTTTTCCTTGGTTATTTATCAAAGTGCCTATATATAATTATTAATAGATAATTATTATAATATTGTATAGAATTTAAACTTGACATTAGAATATTACAACTATTATGATAAAGAATAGTTAAAGGTATAAAATAAATTACCAATTTTCAAATTAATTATTAAAAAATGATAATTAAATTTTATATAATAGGGAGAATATTTTGAAACGCAAAGATTTTATTTTATTTATAATGTTTGTATTTATTTTAATATTGTTATTATTGGTATCGTGTGGACCAAAAAAGTATACCCCTGTTTCTAGTGCTGTGAGGCGAGGACCTAACGGTGTAACTGGAGGGACTAATACTAACGGTGTAACTGGAGGGTCTCAAGTTGGAGCTGTAAATGGAGGACTTAACGGTGGAACTGGAACTGGAGATAATGAGCAAATTTTGAAACAAAAAGAAATTGAAAGTATTAAAATTCCTGATAAGGTATTAAAAATATTAGAAACGCATGATGATGAAAATTGGGATGAGGATGCGGCAGGATATAATCTTACAGGTGCCAATCAATTATTTACTAGAGTTAAATATGAAGTAGTTAGTGGGAAATTCTTATATAATGATGCAACGGATGACAAAAGGGCAAAGGTAAGCAAAACAGCAAGAAGAGAATTTTATTTGGCTTGTGAGTATAATGCTAATTTTATTAAAGCTTTTGCAGGTGTTGTCAATAAATTAGTTGCTACGGACGAATTAGCTGCTAAAAATAATGCAGAATTAGAACAGTTTTTTTTGGAAGATGTAAGATCTTATGCTCGATTTTACTATAATGCATATCTTTTCTTAAAAGCAAAACAAAGTAAACTTGATTCATTAACTTTAGAACAGTTGCAATTGTTGAAAGCTAAATTTTTAGAACTTGAAAAAGAACAACAGGAATTATTTGAGGTAATACAATTAATTATAAATGATTATAATAACGATACATCAATTAATTTATTAGAACCAACTCATCATCTAAAAAGTGATGATACCCTTCCTTCCGAGATAATAGAATATTGGAAAAAAGACACACGCCATGGCGACTTTAACAAGAAACGTGGTCGTGTTATACATACAGCGATTATGATTGAAAATTTGTTGAAGGATATCTAGTAAAGACTAATTATAAATCAAGTAATAAATATTAAATAATACCTTAATTTAAACACCAAGGAAAATTTTCCTTGGTTATTTGTCAAAATGCCTATATATAATTATTACTATATTGTATATAGGCAAAACTTGATATGTGAATATTGTAACTATTATGATATAGTAATAGTTAAAAATATAAAATGAATTATTTATTTTAAAATCAATTTTTAAAAAATGATAATTAAATTTTATATAATAGGGAGAATATTTTGAAACGCAAAGATTTTATTTTATTTATAATGTTTGTATTTATTTTAATATTGTTATTATTGGTATCGTGTGGACCCAAAAAAAAGTATACTCCTGTTTCTAGTGCTGTAAGGCGAAACGGAGTAGATGGGCCTTTGACAAAGCCTCTATTGCCTGGAGGGCCTCAAGGTGTAACTAATCCTGGAAATGGAGGTGGAGCTGTAAATGATGAGCAAATCTTGAAACAAAAAGAAATTGAAAGTATTAAAATTCCTGATAAGGTATTAAAAATATTAGAAACGCATGATGATGAAAATTGGGATGAGGATGCGGCAGGATATAATCTTAAAGGTGCCAATCAATTATTTACTAGAGTTAAATATGACGTATTTATTGAAGATAGATTCTTATTTTTCTTATATAATGATGCAACGGATGAAACTAGGGCGCAGGAAAGCAAAGCAGTAAGAAGAGAATTTTATCTGGCTTGTGAGTATAATGCTAATTTTATTAAAGCTTTTGCAGGTGTTGTCAATAAATTAGTTGCTACGGACGAATTAGCTGCTAAAAATGAAGCAGAATTAGAACAGTTTTTGGAAGATGTAAGATCTTATGCTAGATTTTACTATGATGTATATAGTGTCTTAAAAGAAAAACAAAATCAACTTGATGCATTAACTTTAGGACAGTTGCAATGGTTGAAAACTGCATTTTTAGAACTTGAAAAAGAACAACAGGAATTATATGACGTAATACAATTAATTATAAATGATTATAATAAAGATACATCAATTAATTCATCAGAACCAACTCATAATCTAAAAAGTGATGATACCCTTCCTGACGAAATAATAGAATATTGGCAAAAAGACACACACCGCGGCGAATTTGACAGTAAACGTGGTGTTATTTTAAAGATAGCGTCTGAAATTGTAGGTGTGTTGACGTATCTCTAGTAAAGACTAATTATAAATCAAGTAATAAATATTAAATAATACATTAATTTAAACACCAAGGAAAATTTTTCCTTGGTTATTTATCAAAGTGCCTATATATAATTATTAATAGATAATTATTATAATATTGTATAGAATTTAAACTTGACATTAGAATATTACAACTATTATGATAAAGAATAGTTAAAGGTATAAAATAAATTACCAATTTTCAAATTAATTATTAAAAAATGATAATTAAATTTTATGTAATAGGGAGAATATTTTGAAACGCAAAGATTTTATTTTATTTATAATGTTTGTATTTATTTTAATATTGTTATTATTGGTATCGTGTGGACCAAAAAAGTATTTAGTTGCTAAGCTTTTTGGCCTTGCTAAGCCTGTTGCTCCTCCTGATTTTGTTGCCCCTCTTAATCCTGTTACTTTTCCTAAGCCTGTTGCTTCTCCTGAGCCTATTGCTCCTCCTGAGACTTTTGAGCTTGAAGCTAATGATGATGCATATTATGTTGATACAGATGATGAAGATACAGATGATGAAGATACCCCAGAACAAAAAATCCAAAAAAGAGAAGAAATTAAAGATATTAAAAATAAAATTCCTAGCAAAGTATTAAAAATATTAAACACACATGGTCGTGGAACTTGGGATAAGGAGGATCAAAAATTGTCCTTTCGGGTACCGTCAGTAGAAATGGTAGACAGAGTAAACGGTGTAAACGGTAAGCAAGAAATAAAATATTTACTAAGTACTCCTCATGGTTTATTTTACAGACTTAGATATAACGATGGTTCAGGTAGTGTTCCATATACAGACAAAGCACGAAGAAAAGAATTTTATCTAGCCCTTGAATATAATGATTATTATTTGATAGCTTTTATATATATCTATGATAGGCTTTCGTCTAATCCAGCATTTAGTAAGGAAACATTTTTATTGAGAAACAATATGGTTAAAAGATTAAGAAGGTACGCTGTAGCTTATTATATAGATGTATATCAAACTTTAAAAGCCAAAGAAAAAAAACTTGATACATTATCGCTTAAGAATTTGCGACTATTAAAAACCAAATTGACTGAACTTGAATCATCGCAAAAAGAATTAATAGATAAGGTAATACTAAAACTTGCAGCAGATAGCAATAATTTTGACACTATAGTATTTAAATCTATAGAGACCACAGTAAGAAATCTCAGCTTTGACAATTTGTGGTTATATTTTAAAGAAAAGTATGAAAGCTTTGCTTCTAAATATAGTGTTGTTATGGCTCATGCTAAGAAAATTAAAGTTATCTTAAATAAGATTCAGTAAAACATTAATTATAAATTGATTAGATAATTAATTATTAAATTGCTAAACCAAGGAAAAATTTTCCTTGGTTATTCATTAAAGCATTATAAATAATTATTATGATATTATATTAAATTTAAACTTGACATTAGAATATTTTAAGTATTATTCTTAATTAAGAATAATACTTAAAATATTCTTTTTTTAAATAAATTTTTAAAGATTGATAATTAAATTTTTTATGTTTTATAACAGGGAGAATATTGTGAAAATAAAAAATTTTATTTTATTTATGATATTTATATTTATTTTAGTAAGTTTATTATTGGTGTCGTGTGGTCCAAAAAAGGAAGAATTGCTTACTGATGGATCTCAGGACGGAGCTACGCTGCAATATGTTGAAGAAACTTTGGAACAAAGGATGCAAAAGGAAAAAGAAATTGAAGAGATTGAAAGTAAGTTTCTTGGTGGAGTAGCACAAGTATTAAAATTACATAATGATAATAAATATGATATTGTCGATTGGGAGCGTAGGAAGATTGTGCCAGGCTTACTTGGTGTTATTATAAAATTGCCATTAGGTAATTACTTTGATACATATGATTTAGGTGAATTTTATAATTTATTTTACAAGCTTAAATATAGTAAAGATTTAAAATCAAGGCGTAAATTTTACCTAGCTTTTGAATATAATGATGATCTTTTAAAACCTTTTGCATATGTTTATGGTATATTGTCTTATGATGTTGCTAATAAATTATCTGATGCTTATCAAAACAAGGATAAGATACTTGAATTAAAAAACAGTATAGTTAGCAGATTAATAAATTATGCTAAAGCTTATTATATAGATGTGTATAAAGCCTTAGAAGCTAAAAAAGATAGGCTTGATTTACTATTGTTGGAAGATGTACGATTATTAAAAAGCAAATTAAGTGAAATTGAATTGGCAAAACAAAAATTAAGAACTGATGTAATACAAAATTTTGTAAATGGTTGTAAACAGTATGAGCCATATGGTTTAAGCCCGAAGCACAATGTATGGCTATATCTTAAAGATAAGTTTAAGGAAGACTTTGAGACTAAATGTGATGCTGTTATAGCTTTAGCTGCTGACATTAAAGAGATCTTTGAGAAGATTCCGGTAAAGGATTAATTGAAATTCTATAAATAATCATTATAATATTATATCAAGTTTAAACTTGATATATAAATATGTTAGATGTTATTATTAAGTAATATCTAACATTGTAAAGTTAATTGTCAATTTTTAGATTGGGTGTTAAAGATTAATAATTAATTTTTGTATTATGGGGGAGAATATTTTGAAGAGAAAGAATTTTATTCTATTTATAATATTTATATTTATTTTAATAAGTGTATTACTGGTATCGTGTGGTCCCAAAAAAAAGTATGTCCCTGTTGCTAGTGTTATGAGACAAAGAAGAGTGGATGTGCCTTTTAAAAAATCACCATTTGGTGTTGCATCTAAAGGTTTAATTGATTCTGGAGTTTCTGTTGACTCTCCTGGTGCTACTGCTGCTCCTGGTGCTACTGCTGTTCCTGCTGCTCCTGCTCCTGGTGCTACTGCTGTTCCTGCTCCTGGTGCTCCTGCTCCCGATGCTCCTGGTGTTTCTCCTGCTCCCGATGCTCCTGGTGTTTCTCCTGCTCCCGATGCTCCTGGTGTTTCTCCTGCTCCCGATGCTCCTGCTGCTCCTGGTGCTCCTGCTCCTGATGATGTTGATCCTGCTGATGAAACCCCAGAACAAAGGATGCAAAAAGAAAAACAAAAAAAGATTGGAGAGATTAAAAGTGGAATTCTTAGCGTAGCAAAACATCTGTCAACATATGATGGTTTTTTAAATCATTATGAGGCTTGGAGTAGGAGTAATATTATTCCAGCCTTTTCTGGTTTTCGTGCAATAGATCTGTTGTATAATAGGTTATATAATTTAAACATGCCTCGTAGTTTATTTTTTAAACTTACATATGAGGATTCAACTGGTTCAACAGAATATCTTGCCTCATATAAAGGTACTCTATTAGTGCGCAAATTTTGCCTAGCCCTTGAATATGATGATAATCTTTTGAGACCTTTTGTATATGTTTATGGTAAATTATCTTATGCTCAACGAAACACGGATGAAATACTTACAGTAAAAAACAATATAGTTAAAAGATTAATAAAGTATGCTGAAGCTTATTATATAAATGTATATAGAACTTTAAGGAGTAAAGCAAATAGACTTAATGTACTATCTTTGGAAGAGATACGATTATTAAAAAGCAAATTGAGTGAAATTGAAATTGCTAAAGAAGAAGTAAAAGCCAAAATAATACAAAACTTTGTAGAAGGTTGTAAGCAGTATGAGCCATATAGTATAGATTCGAAACACGATGTATGGCCATATCTTAGAGATACGTTTAATGAAGACTTTGATACTAAATGTGATGTTGTTGTAGCTTTAGCTGATGAAATTAAAAAGATCTTGGATAATATTTGGTAAAAATTAATTGTAAATTGATTAAATAATTAAGTGAAACAAATATAAATGCATAAACCAAGGGAAATTCTTATTTGGTTATTTATTGAAGTACTATATATAATTATTATAATATCATATATAGCAAACTTGACGTATGCATATGATTAATATTATTATTAAATAATATCAAAATTATCACTTTTTTAAGTTTATTTTTAAAGATTAATAATTAAATTTTTATATTTTATGATAGGGAGAATATTTTGAAAAGAAAAAATTTTATTCTATTTAGAATATTTGTATTTATTTTAATAAGTATATTATTGGTATCGTGTGGACCAACAAAGTATTTTCCTATTGCTAGTGTTATAAAGAAGAGAAAAGAAGATGGAGCTTCTCAAAAATTGCCATTTGGTGTTGTTCTTAAAGCTTTAACTGATCCTTTGAAACCTATTGTTCCTATAGTTGACTCTCTAGTTGATGATGAAACTTTAGTACAAAGAATGTACAAAGAAAGAGCAATTGAAGAGATTAAAGGTGATATTCCTTTTGGATTAGAAAAAATATTAGAAATGCATGATCATGTTGGAACGGAGATAAATGATAAATTGATTATTATACAGTTTCAAGGTCATTTTTTAGTAAAAACGTTTGGTTATTTTGTTGGTGAAGAGAAGTGGCTTGTTCGGGCTGAGTATCCCGTGGGGGCTCTCTCTACTTTATTTTGGGGCCTTACGTATGATGATGCTTTGGAATATTTAGAAGGAGATAACTTTGAATTACTAAAAGAATTTTACTTAGCTCTTGAATATAATGATAATCTTTTGAGACCTTTTGTATATGTTTATGGTAAATTATCGTATGCTCAACGAAACACGGATGAAATACTTACAGTAAAAAACAATATAGTTAAAAGATTAAGAAATTATGCTAAAGCTTATTATATAGATGTATATAAATCTTTATTAGCTAAAAAAGATAGACTTGATAAACTATCGCTAAAAAATGTAAGATTCTTAAAAGGCAAATTGAATGAACTTGAATTGGCAAAACAAGAGTTAAGAACTAATGTAATACAACAATTTGTAGATGGTTGTAGGGAGTATGTGCTATCTAGTATAGATTCGAAACACGATGTATGGCCATATCTTAGAGATACGTTTAATGAAGACTTTGATACTAAGTGTGATGTTGTTATAAGGCATGCTTTAGACATTAAGGATATCTTGGATAAAATTTAATAAATATTAATTGTATTTAATTATTTAATTAAATACAATTAATATTAAGTGCATAAACCAAGGGAAATTCTTTCTTAGTTATTTATTGAAGTACTATGTATAATTATTATAATATTGTGTAGAGTTTCAATTTGACATATATATATTTTTTTTAATATTATTATCAAATAATATATAAAATTATAAATTTTTTAGTTGATTGTTTAAAGATTAATGATGAAATTTTTAATTTTATAATAAGGAGAATATTTTGAAACACAAAAATTTTATTCTATTTATAGCGTTTATATTTGTTTTAATAAGTGTATTACTGGTATCGTGTGGGCCCAAAAAAAAGTATGCGCCTGTTGCTAGTGTTATGAGACAAAGAAATTTGGATATGTCTTTTAAAAAACCATCATTTGGTGTTACACCTAGAGGTTTAACTGGTCCTGCTGATGGTGAAGATCTTGTTGATGGTGAAGAGTTTGATGATGATGAAGAGTTTAATTCTTATTTTAAGGATCCTGATAATGAAAATTCAGAAGAAAGTATGCAAAAAGAAAAAGAAATTAAAGAGATTAAAGGTAAAATTTCTGTAGAAGTAAAAGAAATATTAAAAACACATGTTCTTGCTGGAACTGATGTGAGTAAGAAATTGATTGTGCCGGAGTTTAATGGTCATTTTTTAATAAAACATTTGGGTTATTTTTTTAGTCAAAAGGATCTTGGCCAGGGTTCGCGTAATTTAGGCGTTCTCTCTACTTTATTTTGGGGCCTTGCATGTCAGTATGGTAGTTTAGATTATGATGCTTTAGAATATTTGGAAGAAGAAGCAGGAGACAACTTAGAATTACAGAAAGAATTTTATCTAGCTCTTGAATATAATGATGATCTTTTGAAACCTTTTGCATATGTTTATGGCAAATTATCTTATGATGTTTCTAATGGATCATCTTATGATGAACAAACCTTGTTGGCAATATTGAAACTAAAGCATAATATAGTTGATAGATTAAGAGATTATGCTAAAGCTTATTATGTAGATGTATATCAATCTTTATTAGATAAAGAAGATAAACTTAATGATAAATTATCGCTAAAAGGTGTCAGGTTTTTAAAAAGCAAATTGGATGAAATTGAATTGGCAAAACAAGAAGTAAGAACTAATGTAATACAACAATTTGTAAATGGTGTTAAGAAGTATGAGCCATATAGTTTAGATTCAAAACACGATGTATGGCCACATCTTAGAGATACGTTTAATGACGACTTTCAGACTAAATATGATGCTGTTATAATGATTTCTGAACAAATTAAGGATATCTTGGATAATGTCTAGTAAAGACTAATTGTAAATTAATTAAATAATTTAATACAATAAATATAAATGCATAAACCAATGAAAATTTTTCCTTGGTTATTTATTGAATTACTATAAATAATTATTATAATATTGTGTAGAGTTTCAATTTGACATGTATATATATATTTTTTAATATTATTATCAAATAATATATAAAATTATAAATTTTTTAGTTGATTGTTTAAAGATTAATGATGAAATTTTTAATTTTATAATAGGGAGAATATTTTGAAACACAAAAATTTTATTCTATTTATAGCGTTTATATTTGTTTTAATAAGTGTATTACTGGTATCGTGTGGGCCCAAAAAAAAGTATGCGCCTGTTGCTAGTGTTATGAGACAAAGAAGAGTGGATGTGCCTTTTAAAAAACCATCATTTGGTGTTACACCTAGAGGTTTAACTGATTCTGGAATTTCTGTTGACTCTCCTGGTGCTCCTGCTCCTGCTGCTCCTGCTGCTTCTGCTCCTGGAGCTCCTGCTGTTCCTGCTCCTGGTGTTTCTTCTGCTCCTGATGATCCTGATGATGTTGATCCTGTTGATGGTGAAGAGTTTGATTCTTATTTTAGGGATCCTGATAATGAAACTCCAGAAGAAAGTATGCAAAAAGAAAAAGAAATTAAAGAGATTGAAGGTAAAATTCCTGTAGAAGTAAAAGAAATATTAAAAAAAAATTATTTTTCTGGAACTGAGGTGGGAAAGAGGTTGATTATTCCAGAGTTTGATGGTTATTTTTTAATAATACCGATTTTTGCTAATAGTAATGCAAAAACGCAGGTTGTTGATTTTAAGTATAAATTGGGAGTTATCTCTACTTTATTTTGTGATCTAAAGGCAAATTACGGTGTTGAGAGTGAATATTTAGCAAGAGACAACTTCGAATTACAGAAAGAATTTTATCTAGCTCTTGAATATAATGATGATCTTTTTAAACCTTTTGCATATGTTTATGGCAAATTGTCTTATGATATTTTTAATAGATCATCTTATGATAAGCAAACTATTGATGAAATCATTGAAAAAAAAATCTATATAGTTGAAAACTTAAGAGATTATGCTAGAGCTTATTATGTAGATGTATATCAATTTTTATTAGGTAGAGAAGGTGAACTTAATTTTGCATTATCGCTAAAAGGTGTAAGGTTCTTAAAAAGCAAATTGGATGAAATTGAATCGGCAAAACAAGAATTAAGAACTAATGTAATACAACGATTTGTAAATGATGTTAAGAAGTATGAGCCATATAGTTTAGATTCGAAACACGATCTATGGCCATATCTTAGAGATACGTTTAATGAAGACTTTAAGACTAAATTTGATGATCTTATAAAGATTTATAAAAAAATTAAGAAGGTCTTGGATGAGGTCTACTAAAGACTAATTTTACATTAATTAAATAATTAAATACAATAAATATAAATGCATAAACCAAGGGAAATTCTTCCTTGGTTATTTATTGAATTACTATAGATAATTATTATAATATTGTGTAAAGTTAAACTTGACATCCTGATGCAACAGCCATATAATGTCATTTAATGATGATTTTAATTAATGTTTAAATATAAACAATCAGTTTATTTTGAAAAATAGGGAGAATATTTTGAAAAATAGTCTTTTTATTATATTAGCTTTAATAAATTTAATTGCATGTGATTCAAATTTGACCTATGAAAATATAAACCAAAAAGCACGTCAAGTAAGGGAAGAACTTAAGCGAAGAGAGGCAAAAGAAAAAATGGAATCACAAGAAGTATTAAAAAGGGCACTAACATTAATTCCAGAAGATGAAAAAACAGTACAAGATAGAATGAGACGACAAGAAGAGCTAAGAACAAAAGTATCAAAAGGAGTCTATAGTATAACATTTGCAATACCATAGAAAACATCAAGAATATTAAGGCATGTATCAGAAAAATAACTAAGGGGATAATTAGATAATTATTTTGCTAGCATTAAATTGATTAAAGATTGATGAATTGAATTTTTTTATAATAAGGAGAATATTTTGAGACATAAATTATCTATTATATCTACATTAATTTCTGTTATTACTTTAACTTGTAAGATGAATCTGAAGAATATTGAGGAGTTGGAACAGGCAATAAAAATAATAAAAGATGCTAAACAAATAGCATTAAAAGCACAAGAGATAAAAGCAAATACGGAATTAGACATTCAAATAAAAACGATAGAAGCAGAAGCAGAATTAGAGGCACAGAAAATTGCCAAAGAAGAAGAGGCAACAGAAGAGAACATAAAACAGGCACTTGTAAATTTAAGACAAATAAAATTGAATGATATAAATCAAGAAATAGAACATATACGACTAACAATAAAACAACAGCAAGAGGAGACAACAAGAGAAGAGAACCTTATTATAAAACAAAATATCATTAATCAGTTGAAGCTTAAAATTTTAGATAAACAGACATTATTAAATATATACAGAGATATCAATTGGCCTGAACCTGATGATCACTTTAAAATGACAGATAAGGTTACAAACGATCGACCATTTAATTATATCAGTTATAACAAAGAAGATGCCTTAGATAAGAGTATAAGTCTTGCAGATGATCATAATTCTAATAATAGAAGAAAAATTTACTTACTTTTTAAGTACAATAGGCAAAATATTCAAGAATATGGTGATATTTTGCATTCATTAAAAAATATTGATTATAAGAGCATTGCACAAAATATCCTTGGTGCAATAATTGATCATTCTAAGTATTATTATGAAATCGCAATATTTACACTGTATGATAAACAGGCCAATCTTAATTTGTTAAATATCGAACAATTGAGTACATTGCAAAAAATATTTGGTGATCTTGAAAAACAAAATCAAGATTTTGAAGATTATTTGAATGAAATCCGTTTTGATTACCATAAAAATGAATTGCACAATTTCAAAATAAATGTAGTTACACATACTTTGCAATTGTTATATATCAATGTTATTCTGAGAAATCTTGTTCAAAGATTCAAAACAATTGTGGATGAAATTTGATAAAACTCTGCTTAAATTTTTTGAAATCTTGATATTAAACATTAACAAATGTATAATGCCATTTGATAAGTATTGATCAAATAATAATTATCGATAGATAACTTGTTTTTGAAAATAGGGAGAATATTTTGAGTCATAAAATACCTATTATCTTCATATTAATTGCTGTTACTATTTTGACTTGTAAGGCAAATTTTGAGAGAGTTGCAAAACTAGAACAAGCATTAAGAGAGATAGAATTGCAAACAATAGAACAAACGAGAAAAAATAAAGTAGAAGTGAGTGAGATATCAGGACAACAAAAAAGCACAGCATTAAAGACAAACGTAATACTAGATAAAATAGATTCATTAGCAATAAGTACAATTAGCAAATTAAAGGAACTAACTCAAAAAGAACAAGATTTAAAAACTCACAAAGAAGATTTAACAAAAGAAAAGAAAAGAATAGAAGAACAAGCAAAACAAAATTTGCAACAAAGACAACAACAAGTTGAGCTTGAAGAAGCAAAAATTGAACTAAAACAGAAAATTCAAGATATTCAAAAATCATTAATCTTATACAAAAATAATTATTACAATGAACCTATTGATCAATTTGGAATGCATGATAGCAATAATCATAGTTATGCATTTGATTTGGCTGAAACACTATATTTAAAATACTCTGATCAGAAAAGTCAAGAATATAGGCATAAAATTTATCTACTATTTGATTATAATGACGCTTATATTAGATCTCTTGGTGAATTTCTTAACAAAATGGCTCAAAATATTGTATTAGAGTCTGAGTTTCCATCTAAAATGAGTTTACAATTTGTGTCACAGAATGAAGAAGTGAAAAATTTATTACAAAAAATATTATCTAATATTGATCAATATTTTGAATTATACTTTCACACTGCATTTGATATATCAGAAAATCAACAATCAGAAATTGATTCCTTAACACTTGATGATATCAAAACACTAAACAATATATTTGATGAACGTAGAAAAATAAACGATTATTGCAAAATATTTGTAAAGAAAATTTATGAGGATTTTCAAGATGATAAAGACGAAATCAGAACTGGTGAAATTACGAAATTAATGGAATATATTAAAAAAATTATGTATGATCAAAAATTTTTAGATATATCTCAAAGTTTAAAAATGTTCATTGGGAAAGTTGAAAATTATAATTTAAAATAAAATATAAATTTTATTCTTGATATTAAATTTTAATAGATGTATAATGCCTAGAAACAAGTGCTCTTGGATCATAATAACTGATAGTTAGTTTGTTTTAAAACATAAGGAGAATATTTTGCGTTATAACTTGTCTGGTGCATTTATTTTAATCAATTTAATTGCAATAACTACTTTAACATGCAAGCAAAATATTGAATCATTTAAAAAATTAAAAGAAGAGCTAAGGGAAGCAGAAAATATAAGAAATAATCTGGAAATTTATACTAAAAATGCACATACAGATGAAATTCGACAAAAAAAAATTATAGTAGCTAAATTGAGAGACAAAATTATAAGATCTAAATATACATTGCAGACATATACAAAGAATGATGATTGGATAGAAGATCATGTTTTGTATGGTGTTGATAATCAACAAGTATTTAAGATAGCCAAAGATTACTATAATGGCGAGGTTTATGCAAGTCGTAACAACAGAAGTTCCAGAAAGTTAATTTATTTAGCATTGGAGTATCGACGACTTGCTATTATTAACTTTGAGATAATCCTAAATAAGTTGGCAGAAAAAGCAAATATCAATATTACTTATAAACAAAATGAATATGATGTTAATACGGAATATAATGTATTAATAGAAGATATTTTAACTTCATTTAAAAAATATGCCCACAATTATTTTGAAATTGCATTAATACCATTATCTCAAAAACAAAAAGATCTTTATTACTTAAGTTTAAAAGATTTGCAACGACTTAAAGATAAATTTGATGAACTTCAAAAAATAAGAGATGCTGGTAAAGTATATGTAATGACAATTTATAAAGACTTTCAAAATAATAAAGATAATATTAAAGATGGTGATGCTATCCATTTAAAAAATTATATAAATAATATGAAGTATAAATATAAATTTAAAAAATTAGCAGATAAAGCAGAAGAACTGTCATATCAAATTAGTCAAATTTTAGATGTAAAAAAAGTGTAAATATAATGATAAAATAATAATGTTGCTGATGTTTGATTTGCAATAATAAGTGATTGTAAGTTGCTTGTAAGTATTAAAATAAGGGGGAATATTTTGAAAAAAATTTTGTTTATTAAAATAATATCATTTATAATTTTAACTATTTTAATTGCTTGTAACTCAAGTCTTAAATCAAATTATGAAACACCAAGTCATGCTATGCAAAAAGATATCTTTATAATAAGACCTAGTCTATCAAATAGCATAGCTGTAAAAAAGATTTTAATAAACAAAATCAAAAGTAAAATTCAAACTTCCCTTGATTTAATGGGACAACATGAACAAGATATTATAAGAGAATCTGTCAAACAACTTGGAATACAATGTACCATTTTTGATGAAGTTTATTATGACAGTCTAATACATAAGACAGGCAAAAAAAGGTCTATAGATAAAAATAAAATCAAATTATTTTATGCATCT
>NC_011245.1 GCF_000019685.1 Borrelia duttonii Ly | reverse complement strand
TGCCTAGCAATAAGTATATAGCAAAAACAAAATATTATCAAGTAAAAAAACAAATTTTTTGTAATTTTTTTTCGTCAATAAAATTAATGCAATTCAATATTACTTGAATTGCAATTAACCTTTATCATAAATCTTTATCCTTGTCTTTGTCTTTGCATTTAAACTTGGTAGCTAAGATGTTGATAATATCTTTAGTTATTGGTTTAACAAGAAAAACAAATAATGAACCCATACCTAAAATGAATAGAGAAATAATAATCAATTTACTTCCGTCAATATTAAGTAAAAGTTCCAATAAAGCATTGAGACTTTGCATCATCCTTTAACCTCACTTTTTATAATAATATAATAAATGGTATATTAAATATATAGCTAAAATCATATATAGCAAAAATAAAAATTATAATTTGAGAAGCAAAGGATTACCCCCCACGTTTTTTTGCATGTACCAACCTTCTAAAATATTATTTTCAAATAATGTACCACCGTGTACGGAAGCAAGTGTAAATATAGTTCTGTTAGTTGAAGAATAACTATTGTACTGGATACTAACTTTTTTAGTAGCTTGTGAAGTTGAATTAGACATTACTTGGACTTTTACAATTAAGTAAATAGGCTTATTATCATATGAACTATCTGTTTGTATAATTATTTCTTCATTTTCAGATTGTCGTGAATTAGAACCAAGTTCAAAGATATAACGTCTGTTTAGCAAACTATACATAGACACGGATTCTCTATAAGATTGGCTACTACTATTATAGCTATTTGCTTGTACGGTACTAGTACTACTTGCATTGAAGCTGCTACTAATACCTGTAAGATATTCTTGAACCTTTATTTTTTTCAAAGAAGAATAGTGAAGTCCTAAAAAATAAGTATTTGTATTTAAGGTATCTTGCTGTGATAAATCATATTCAAGTTTACTAGTAACTTTGCCAAGAATAGAATCCATAACACTGGATTCATTATTTTTTAGTTTTTCTATAACTTTCTGATAAGCTTGATTGATAAAGTTTGTATTTTGTAATAATTCAGTTGCTATGAGGCTTTGTATTACCTGCTTAAAATCATTAACGCCTTCGCCTTTGACGAATGTTTTTTTGTGCAATTCTTTACGAAAATCATCAAAAGTAATTGCGTGGCAACTAGAAAAACCATCATCTAAAACCAATAGATCAGAGGGGTCAGTTGAGGTTCTTCTATTAAGGTTTCTAATTTCTATTGTATCATCATGTCTTACGACGGTATCTTGTTCAGGACTTTCTTGACTAGTCATAAAATCTCCTTTGTTATTATCCTTTAAATTCTTTGACGTATTCATTCTTATAGTTTTGTATCTTGAGTATTCTTCCAATAGGAATAAGTTTTTTGATGAATGCGTAAATAGAGTTTTCATATCCTTTAGGAAGTAAAGTTATAATCCATGCTTTTTTGAGAATACGTCCATTTTCTTTAGTTTTGAATGTAATTTTTTTATGAGGTGTTGGGTCTTTTTTTGACTTACTACCAACAATGAATGCTATAACATTAGTTTTGATATCGCTTTTGAGCTTTATGTTAATGACGCCAGGTGATAAAGTAGTAGGTTCGATATCAACATTAAGAAAAGCTTTAAACAGCTTGATAAATGATTCATGGGTCCCAATATGACGTAAAGCGAAAAGCACACTATCAATATTTTTTGCTAGTGTTTCAAGAGTTTGGTTTGTTGAGTAGATAATTTTCAATATTTCTGATAACCAGAATGCTATGAATCTTGAATTTAGATTTGTAGTAGCATTGATATCTTGGAAATTATCATTAAGAGTTTTGACCTCTTTGATTATTTGATCTATGAATCCAAGTTCAGCATGTATTATTTTTTCAACCTCAGTGTCATTGAAGACTGTGGGTATAGTAGGTATACTTGTCATTTAGCCTCCTTTTCACGAGGATATATTGATTAACAATCTATCAGAAGTAAAATCAAAATCAAGAATTTCATTTTCTTCAACCTGAATATTTTCATTATTCGTGAATTCACTATCATTAATCTCGTTAATTTTTGTATTCAAGTTTTCTTTTAGAGCAACAGAGATATCAATGCAGTGTACGCCCTTAATTTCGTTAACAGGAGCAAAAAAATCTTGATATTCAAAACTAATTCCCATATCACCATAATTATTATTTACAATTCTGGTGTAAATATCTCTAATTTTAGCGTCAACATTAAGATATAGATGATTTTTGACGTTTACTTTATATTTGCTTTTGAGATACACGTATTTTTTCTTACCAAGTGACACTTTGTATTCAATCCTTTGATTATTATTGTTAATTCCGTCGATAATAATGTCTCCTTCAAAAGTAGTACCAATTGGACATGTTAGATATAGTATATTCCAAATATTTGCTTTTAGATTTGTATCTTCTATTTGTGTTTTGTCTGAATTCATAAATTCTTCGTCTACAATAACATAAATACTAGCAGTACCAGCAGTACTTTTGATATTTGCGTGTGTAATACCATTAATAGATAGTAAAGAGTTCTTTATAGCCTCATAAGTAGTACTTTTGACACTTATATGCTTTTCTATCGCTTGCCAATATTCAGAATCAGGTTTTATAGATTGGAATAGTTTGTTAACTTCATCAATTAGTTCACATTCTTTGAATGCAAGTGATGTTGCAATAATGTTGTAAATAGATGCTGGGTCGTCATTAATCAATATTTTGTAATTATCTCTTAAGTATTGACGTTTAGCATTTACAATTTGTTCAATATTCTTTTTCAAGACTCCAACATCAGAATCAAACAGGATGCTCATAATTTTACCTCCATATTTAGAGTGTCATTTGGAAAGTGAAAGACAATGCTTATTGTGTTTGATTGTATCTTTACGTCAAGATTTACAATATCAATTTTGAGATCTTGTATAATATTGAATAGGTAAGTTTTGATTTGGTTCACAGAGTTCAGCTTGATAAGCTTTACAACGTGCGAATAATCTAAACCCCATTGAGGATCATAGAAAAGACTACCTTTTGGAGTCTTTAAGAAGATGAATAGTCGTTGTTTTTGTTCTTCAATACTATCAACGAGCTGTAAATTCGAATTAAAAGCTAAGTTAAAATCATTGTCAATTCTGATATCCAATCTTTACATCCTTTATCCTTTTAACTAATAAAAGGAAGTATAATACTATTTTTGCTAAAAACTATTTTAGCAACATGTTTATTTTGTTTTGTATGTTGTTAACATATGTGTAAAAACTAGGTTCAACTGTAGCTTGTCCCGAAACTCTCAAATTGTGTAAACAATTAACTATTTCTTCTAAGACTTGTTTCAAACTTATATTATTATTTTTGATCTCCATAAGGTTTTTTGTGTGAATAGAAAAATTATCAACTTTGATAGTTGCATTTTGCATATTAATCGGTCGTAATATATAGAAATAGTTTTTGTCAAAATAATTATCATCATTAATATCAAAAAGATTGATACTACTTTGCAAAAGAATAACCTCATCATTTTCTTGTAGATCAAAATGCATATTGGATATACATCGAGTTTTAATTTCTATGTTTTTGTAAAGGGATAGTAATACAACACCTTCTTGAGTTTCAGAATTGAAAGATTTGATAATTCCTATTGTAGAGATGAAAATATTTTTGTAAATCCATAGTTTGATCTCTTCTTGTGTTAACGCAGAACCAGCCATTTGGCTGTTCATTCTGTAAATATCATAATTCAAATGCATTTACTTAGCTTCTCCTTTTATGTTTAAAAAATTAGCATCATCGTAAAGCTTGAGTATAAGAGAACACTCACCAATATTACTTAATACAGCATCAGCTTGTGAAATAGTGCCCTTAATTTTATTGCCAGTACCATCAATGAAACTAACTTTATCACCAACTTTTAATTTGTGAGTATACATAATCTTGGCATTCCAATATATGAACTTAATATTTCTATTTGAACCTATAGTGACTTCTTGTTGTGGTATGAATTCGAGAAGATAATCTTCAAGAGGTTCATAGTCTTTATCTGTGTCTTTTTTTGTTTCCTCTTCTTTTGTGTCTGTTGTAGGTGTTTCTGTTTTTGGATTTTTATCTTTTTGTATAGGCTTATTTTTTTCTGTTTCTTCTTTTTTCTCTGTTTCTGTTTGTATCGGTACATAATTTGTAAATATATAGTTACATTCAGTATGAGTAGCATTAAGAGATGCTTCTCTGATGAGTTGTGTATGGTCTTTAGGTTCAATATCTGTTCTAACACTTTGAACATACTTTTTAGTTATCTTTTCAATGAATTCAACAGGAGTGTTAGCACAAAAACTTTCATTTATTATGCGTTTTCTGTTTTCATAAGTCATATTGATAATATTTCTACTAGGAAAAGCTGATTTGATCGCATTTTCTACTGTCATGCCTTGAAATTGATTTGGGTTGAGTGCTCTGTGAAAATAATTGCTTTTTGATGCTAAATGAATTTCCAATTGAACACTAAAATCACCACTAGGATAATCAGTACTCATAGGTGTACCCAAATACCCAGACATGATAAAGTCATAATCTTTGACTTCTGCAAATTTTTTATAGTAAATTGTCACAATATTGCCAGATTGTAAATTATTAGTAAAATCTATAGGCAAATTCCAAATAGTTAGTTTTGCTTGTTTAGAACATATATAGTTATTGCTTGTATATACATCAGATATTTGAATGTCTATATGTATACCATCTGTAGTGCGAAGTACAATTTTGGGTTCGTTTGTATTTTTCTTCTTTTCTTTAGTTTCTTCAGTCTTAGTTTCTTCCTTTGGTTTTTCTTTAGGTGTGCTCTTTTCTTTAGCTTTTTCAGTTTGAGTTTCATTTTCTTTTTTAGGTATCTCGTAGATTTTAGGTTGATCGTAGAATTCGATCTTGAAGTCATATTTCAAAAGTCTAGGCTCCATTAATTCATCCTTTGTATTTTGTAAATGTTTTGAGAACTTCTAATGTTACACTAATTTCAACCTCATCAAGATATACTGTATCTTTCAGATCAAGAGAAGTAACAGCAACTATTTCTCTAAATCCAAAAGATGGGCTGTAAACACTAAATGGCACACTTTCTTTTACCCTGTTAGTTAAGTGTTGTTTTGCTAAATTGCTAGTATTTGGAAATATAGATTTTCCAAAAGGCACATTGAATGACCATTTGAGTAGTTCTGAATATCCACTAACTAATTTAGCATTATTTAGCGTGATGATCTCATCGTTGAAAGTAGGATTATAACTTACATGTGTAGATTTACGAGTGTAATAATCAATTATAGGACGTTTTGAACAAGTAGTACTATATTTCATGTTGATTAGTTCACTTTTAGCTTGAATGAAAAATCCTTGTGGGACATATCCCTGGCCCTTAAAATCCATTCGCGGACATAGAATCAAGAAATTAGACGTCATAAACACACTAGATAATTGATTGAAAGTTTCTTTCAAAATGGTTGTTATTTGAGAGGGCGTTAAGTTAATATAGTCTAGCATTGATTTCATGCCTTTTGCATCTTGGTACTGGTGCATAAAATCAGTTGTAAATTGTGTAATCATATTTATACCTCCTAAGGTGTTTTCACACTTGCGTCTTTTTCTAATTTAGTCCCAGTATCAGTAGTTGGGAGTGGTGAATGGTCTTTATTTGTTTTAGGTTCTTCACTAAAAACCCATTTGTAAAACCAATCGGGTAGTATTTGTTTTAGTGCTATTTTTACCATTTTTGTAAACCATTCGTAAATATTACCGAAAAAACTTGTGAGACCTTTGATCATTGGATCAAGTATGTGAGTTTTGAAAGTAAAGTCTTGAAGCCATGTAGCTAGTTGTGATAATTTCTTTAAGAGGGGTTTTACTAGTTCAGATGTAGTTTTTGCGAAAGAATCTTCGGCTTCAATAAGATCATCTTTGAGTTTTTCTTCGGTACTTGCGTATTTAGGAAATTCAAGCGTATTCCAATCATCAATAATTTTTTTTAGTGTTTCTGTTCTAAAAGACAAAGCTTGGCTTAAAGATAGTAAGTCATATTCCATTTCTCCACGTTCATTGTACTTACGTGTCAATTTACTAAATGAACCCATGACATTATACAGGGACCCACCTTTTCCTTGTAAGAATTCTGATACTACAGCAATAGCTGAAGCATTATCATTGACAACCCCTGTGGATTTGAGTCTTGCAGCAAATGCTACTGCTTTATTGAGGTTCTCTTCATTGTTTTGTCCTAAACTTTCCAAATCTTTTCTCAAAATTCCAGCATAATTGAGGAACTCTTCTCTATCAATTTCCCGATTAAATCCCGGTATTGTTTGAAGAATATTGTTAAGTTGAGCCTTTTCTTGAGATTTGAATACTCTTGAAGTAATTACATTCATTTTTTTTACATTTGCGTTGTTGATAATAGATCTTTTAGCATAATTGAATGCATCACCAATACCACCTTGAAAAGTAGTCCCAAATACTTGTCCAAGAGCAGTTCCAACCGCAATTTTACCTATTTCTAGAACAGCGCGCCCAGTGCGACGTATAGTGCGACGTATAATTCCATTTTGCTTTTTTAGCGATTTGTACTCTAAATCCATTAATTCTTCTTGTGTCATGGACGATCTTTTTATTGCGGCTTCTTTCGCCTTTTTGAATCTCATGCCTTGGCTCATAAGTCTTTTAGTTTCTTCAAGTTTGAACTTTTCTATATTGTCTAGCCTTTTTTGCTCTTCTATTCGTAATTTTTCTTGTTTTTTTTCTTTTGTTAATCTTAATTTTTCTAGCCTTTTTTTTGCTGCTTCTATTTTTTTTTGTTTTTCTATTTTTAGTTTCTCTTGTCTTTTTTCTTCTGCTAATTTTAGTTTTTCATATTTGTTTTGTTTGGCAAGTTCAGCTTTTTTTTCTTTCAGATTGTGTTTCAATATTTTTTCAGTACTATCGAGTCTTGTTCTTTTGGGTTTTAGAACTTTTTCAAGGATAGATATATCTTTTTCTAAAGACTTTTTGGTTGAAGCATGATCAAGTACACCTTTGAACTTAATGGTAAATCCAGTATTATTCATAATATTCCTCTAGATAGAGACATTTCATATATCTTCATTTGAAGTTTCAAATCCGATATTTTGTTCACCTCCATCAAGTCTTTATAATTGAGTGTCTTTACTTCATCAAAGCTACAAATATCCATCATAACGGGGAAGTGATATTTGTCTTTTTTGGCGTTTTCAAGGAATTTGAAATATGAGTGTGTTATTTCTTCAAGAATATCACTTCTTTTGTTTATTTTCATAGGCGCACACCTTTAAAATTCTGTTTCTCGTGAATCGATATTTTGTATTACTTGTTCATAATTCCAACTATCGTTAATATAGTCAAATTTTACAAATCCACCATCAGCATTTAGATAATGACTTAAGTAAATGAGACTTGGTTTTTTGAAGTCTTCTTCTAAGGTAAATGTATCAAATTGAATTGAATACAATATTGCTACAAGATAATCCTTGTAGTAAGAAATATATTTTCTATTGTCGTCTAAAATGAAGTAAAATTTGTCTAAAAAGTCGGGTTTGATCATAATGTTTGTTATCGTTCTGAGATAATCAATATTATTGAGTTTGTCAATCCCATAATTTTGTGAAAAACCTAATATCGAATCCCATTGATACACTGGTAATACTTTTACATCGAATGTGTGTGTTTCTTTTTTAGTTAAAATATTCATTTTGTAAAGTTGAATCATATAGCCTCCTTGATTTTACTTATTTAGTTTTTTTTACTTTGCAATTAATCGCTCTAATTTCAAACGTAACTTTTTCTGCTTCAGCAGCATAGCTTCTTGATGGTTCTTCTGCAAAGAATGCATGATTAGATACAATATGAATGTTTTCAAAGTCATTGAATACAAGTTTTAGCAGTTTTTTGTGCGTACTTTCTTCTACATTGTAAAATTGATTTTGAGACATATCTGTTAGTTGCTTATAATCGTAAGATCCAATAGTTACTTCAACATTGAATATGAAAGTAATAGTTTTAGGGTCTCTAAAACTAACTACCGGAAGTCCCATATCTTCAGTACTAGACACAGCTCTTGTTGTAGGTTCACTAGTAAGTTCTAATTTCCCACTTTGAATTTGCTTATCTTTGATTGAGAAAAATATTTTCGTTAAGCTGTAAACCTGATCCATTATTCAACCTCCTTTAAACTATTTTGATAACTTTGTATATCTTGTGTTGTGATATTCAATACCACGCCCTTCATAGAATAGTTGTAAGTGATACTTAGTGATAAGAATAGTTTTAGTGCAGCACTTGACGATATTTGTATTTTGAGTTTCGAATAAGAAACAATTATACCTGCATCAACAAACTCTTTCAGTTTGCATGCAATTGCTGCACTATAAGCAGTATCTCTTTGTCCTGATAGTTGAAGCGCTGATAATTTACTATTTTGTCTATTGTTCAAGTTCCATATTCTGATAAGTTCCGCGATAAATTCATATTTGATATAGTCATAAGTAAAAATTTCGTCTATAGGGCTAGAATCAAGACAAATCCCCTCTTTGAATGCTGGAAAACCATCAAGTCCACTTTCATTAAGATGTGAATAGAAATTGATATTAGCTTGTCTAAGCTTAGTAATTTCTTCACTATTAGTAATAGGATTTATACCACTAAATGTAAGTCCATAAGGGTTTACAGCATGAAACATACTTGCTTCATGTAAATATTTCGATACAAATCTCAAATGTAATTGTTGAGTTCCTTTAGAATGAATAACGATAATTTTAGATTTGGAGTTTGAACCATTTTTGAACAATTCTTTCACTTCAGATTCTTTAGTTGCAAAAACAAAGAAGTGTGCAGGGTCTTTAAAATTGGTATAATCATCTTTGTAAATAGTAAGACCATCACCACCATCATTATTACTTGCATAAGTATTGATGAATACAATGAAAGAATTTCTACTTCTTTTGAATAGCTCTTTGATCCCTTTTGCTTCTGCTGTGTCTTTGTATATCGCTAGTGTTACAGCTCTTAATCCTTTATCATCCTCTGCAAAAAATGATTGAATCGCTTGTTTCAAATACTCTTTTTCCGCGTTAAATTCATCATCACCATTATTACCTTCTTTTTCAAGTGCACCAATTGCTTTTTCATAGTCATTCACATTTAGATATAGTATTTTATTTTTTGGAGATACAGTATTAAGTTTGATTTTGGCACATTTGTAGACAAGTAGTGGTGTATAATAACTTACTTGATTTAGATCCAATCTAGAATGCGTCAAATTAACGCTAATTGTATCAGATGGCATTATTTTGCTCCTTAACTTTTTCTTCTTTTGTTTGTATATTTGCTACAAATCCTTGACTTAAACAATACGTGGATTTGCTATTATTGCTATTTATGTCAAGTAGACCGTTGTTTTGCATATTTGTTGTATGGCGAATGTGAAATTTCACATTTTTTTGGTAGTCACAATTATCTTCAGGTGTAAAAGTGAAACTTTGAGTCGAAGAATCATGTAAAAAATCACTAAATAATGCATAAAGTAACATAAGTCTTTCATGTGGATTTTTATCTGAATTGCTCGTTAGTGCCATAAAATATAGTTGAAAATGAATAGCAAATTCGTTCACATTATCGTAAAACACACCTGTTCTTGAATTATGCTCAAATAGACCATCAATATCACTAAACTGCACAGCAATTATATTTGAATTATCCACTGTATATTTAGACATATATGGATGGTTATATGTATTTAGAATATCAACAGAAAGATTATAAATACTTGCAAATTTAGTGAAGTCTTTTAGAGTGGATATTATGCATTTTTCAATGGTAGTGATATCCAGAATCATTTATTGATCCTATATTCGATTGAATTAAGCATAAGACCTGTATCAACAAGTGGTGTTTGTGGAGTTTTACTTCCTTTTTTGCTTTTTAGCGCAATTGTTTTTGGGGATAATTTAGGCATAATTTTAGATGCTAAGACATGATTTTTATAGTAATTGATGAATGCAGTTCCAAGGGCATTCATGCCATTCTCTATACTTTCTTGAAATTTACTTCTCATGTAGTCGGTATCAATATATTGTTGAAATTCTTGTGAATTAGCTATTTTAGTCAAATGTTTACGTATTGGAAGTTTACGACTTCCCTTTTCGTGCATACGTGCTATATCTGCTCTTGTTGCAAACCAACCAATTTCAAGTTCAATCTCGAATTGATCATGCATATTTCCCAACTCCCTTCAATGTCAAAGTTAGATAACCAACAGAACCATCAATTGATATTATTTCGAAGTGAAAATTATCTAAATCACCTTCAGAAATTCTATCTGAGATCTCAAAGTCAAGTTGTGCACTTGTGTAAAGGGTGTAAAGACATGTCATATCACCAAGATTTGATTCATTGATACTTACAATAGAATCGGGATTAATGCTAAATAGTACACCTGTAAATTCTTGAAAGTTGTCTTTGTCAATTATTGCGTCAATACTTGCAGTATCTTCATTATATTCATATCTTTTTTTGTAAAGCCTCAAAGGTTTTTTGTCTTCAAAATAGGATATAACAGATTCTGCCATTTGAGCAAATTTAGTTCTAACGGGATTTACCTGCATTAACGAGCAACTCCTATGCAATATTTTTTAGTTGTTGATTCTTCAACAAGTGCCAAATTAGCTAATAATGAATCAAAAGACGAACAGAACCCTTCACTAACTTTGATCCCAGCACCAAAAGATTCAGAACCATCAGATTGTGATTGGACCTGTTCATATTCGATCTCAAGTTCATTAAGCTTATGCCTCTTCACTACTTGACTATTGCCACTAAAATCATCGATAGTTCCGCTTTTCTTTAGTCTGCAGCCAGTGTAGTAATACATCAACAATTTAATATGTGAAGCCGTGAGCATCTCTACGTCAATACCCCTAACTTCAAGAAGCATATTGACTAATTTTGCATATTGCATGAAAGTAGAAAAACTCACAGTCTCTTCATTAGTATCCAATAATTCTATTATTTCCGTGTAAAGTTGGCGTATTTCATTTTGAAGTTCTTGTGTTTCTTCTTGACTTTCATGCTGCGACATAAATGCTCCTTAACTTTGCTTAATTTCCACTTGAAGAATAGTCTTCTGTGTAGCTAAAAGCCCACCAAGAACAAAATCAATATAAGAATGAGCTATATCACTTGAATTGGTGTCAATTTGTTCATTTGGTGTTGGCAACATGAATTTACTTGGCTTGAATTTGAGCAACTTTGAGTTCATAGGATAAATAATAATTTGATTTTTTAGCAAATTAGATATTTGTATAGTTACTTCATTCCTATTATTTACAGCCTTGATTGTAGCTATTAGAAAATCTTGCCAGCGTTCATTAAGTATGCCAGGATTATTATTGTTTACCGTATAAGGTTCAACCAATTTCAAACTTGTTAGTGGGTCAACCAATACCATGAATGGACAATCAAAATAATCACCAAGTTCTAATTTTGAAAGACCAGATTTGATAGATTCAAATATCTTCTCCATTTTGTCTTTATTCGCAGCTTGAACTTCTTCTTTGATTTGATATGGCATATTAAGCAGTCCATACATATTAGGTAATAGAAGTTTTGCTCTATTGCCATCCTTTTGCACTGATACAGTTCCCGTTAATACAAAATTAGTGATCAGTTTCATAATTTCATTGCATGCTAGTTCATATGCAGTACCAAAAGGCAAGTAGTTATTATTAACATCTCCAATATACTCAGAATTTGTAAATTCAGGAACAGCAGAATCTTTCAGATGTGCAAATTTGTATTGCAGACGTAAGTAGTTAAGTTTTACCACTTCTGATCTAAATCCTATTGTTGAGACAGTATTGTAATTATTCACAACATTTGTTGGATTATCATTTAAAAATGCATCCCATTCTACTGTTTTGAAAAATCCCATCTTATAAGGAACTTCTTCAATTTGTTCTGGGGCGAACCAATCGTAAAATTTTGGTAATTCTACTTCCTCTGTTGCTTGAATAATTTCTTGCTCATAATAATCTTCTTCATATAATTCCATTTTCAAACCTCCTTGATTGAATTATTGGACACTATTGCCAACAAATTTTACATGAACTAGATACGTATTATTTGGTAAAGATACCGTATCTTCTACAGCAATTGCATTGTAAATGGTATTTGAACCACTAGATTTTTCTGCCTCTCCTTTATCGTTAAATTTAATTTTGTCGCCTCTTTTGATTGTGGCGTCTTTTGCAAAAAGCCAAGCTTGATAACCACCAGAAGTAATAGGAACAACTTGAGCTGTTTCTGTATAATCATCAATATCGATACATATGCCATACAAATCACTACTACCACCTGGTTGAACACAAGATTCATAGTGAACCTCATTAGCCTTAATTTGATTTGTCGTGATTTTGACGCCACATTTGTAGGGATAATTCTTACTAGGCCAGTTTTCTATTTTTGTATTACTACTAGAAGAAGTAAACCCACCATCGCCAACACTTGGTCCTTTGTTTCTAAAATCAAAAGTATTACTTCTAACGGCTACTTCTTTACTACCACCTTTGATAACAGCCGCCAGAGCTTTTCTTTTGTCCTCATAATCTTTGATGAGCTGTTTCATATCTGGCATACTCTAACCTCCTTTTTATTTTTTAGCTTTTTCTTTGTATGGCTTTGTTGCCAAATATAGTAACTTTGACAAAATGAATTATAAAATCACTACTTGAACTAAAAGACGAATCGCTTTGTTCAGCTGGAGTTCTAAAATCATGCTTGTAAGTATTGCTTAATGCAATAATGTTAATTGAAGTAGGTAAATTAGAACTGGCTTTTACCAATTCGCCTTCAGAATTGAAGTCTAAATGGTCGCCACATTGTATACTAGAATCTGCACATATAAAATAACCAGAAACATTATTAGTAATAGGAACAACTTGAGCTGTTTCTGTATACTCATCAACATCAACACATATGCCATATACGTTAGAATCATCGCTTGTCTCAACAAAAACAGACCCATCAGTATCAAAACTCAATTTCACAGCACGTTTGTATGGAAAACCTTTATAAGGATAATTTTCATATTTGTCCACGCTGCTTGAGATAGTTTGTGTCAAGATATAAGGAAAATCGGCACTGCCCTGAAAACCATTCTTTGCACAACTTCTTACAGCCAAATCTTCTGTTGTTGTTTTAGTATATTTTTTCAGTCTCAGATATGCCAACCTGTATTGTTTTTCTTTCTCTGCTCCAAAACGACTATCTAGATTTTGACTTACATCTTCTGCTCCTCTTCTTTTTCTACTTTTAGGAGTATGTGAACTACTATCTTGATTTACTTGAATTTCTGATTCAATCTCAAGATCAGCTTGTTCTTTTGTATCATCTACTTGAGAAGATAATTCTACATCATTGACTTTACCACTCATTAGCTTTTAGCCCTATTACCAAATATAGAAACATGTATTATGTAAAGATTTTCATTTAGTTTTACAGCCTTAGAAAGTGCCACTGCATTGATGAGTCTTGATGAGCTAGTATCTTTCTCTAGTTCCCCAAAATTATTGAATTTCAATGTATCTCCAATAGAAATACTCGTAGCATTATCCTTTTTAGCGATCAACCAACCTTGAAAATTATTATTAATAGGGACAACTTGAGCTATTTCTGTATAATCATCAATGTCAACGCATATGCCATATAGATCACTACCACCACCTGGTACTACAACTGGTTCATATTTAGCATCGGAAAAATCCAATTTTACACCACGCTTATACGGATATCCTTTAGATGGCATATTTTCAATGATATCTACACTACTTGTGGTAGTACCACCTGATGCTGCAAAATGCAGATTCTTATCTCTAAATTCAGTATTATTACTAAACAATCCAGGATCAACACTTGGATTCTTCATATAAGACTTTATTTCGTTAAGTTTGTCTTCATATTCCTTTTTTAGTTTTGCAATATCTGCCATTTAGTCTCCTTTTAAGCTCTAGCTCTTTTTTTTCTAACCTTTGAAGGTCGCTTTAATAGCTCTTTGTATCTGTTTAAAATACCGCTTCTCAATTCATTGTTATTGGTTGACTTGAAGTGTGGAGAGGCAGTAGAAATCTTATCTTCAAATTTGATACCAGTTTTGCCAATACTTTTAGTAGTAACACTTTTGTTCTTTGTAGTCTTTTTGATCGAAGTTTTGGCAAGATTTACAAGCATATCTAATAATGTGCCTTTGATATGCTCAAGATTATCGATTTTAGCTATAGCCCTAATTTGATCCCTTGGAACATACTTTCTAACAAGTTCTCGCTTTTGCGCTAACATAATCTCATCTAAGCTGTGCCCACGTGATAGTAGCGCCTCCTTATTAAAATGGCTGCTTAGATATTTCTTTGACAGAGAATCAATTTCGTTAAGTTTTATAGCTTCTCGTAAGATTTGATTCTTTGCTTTATTTCTTGCCTTGACTTCGGCTAATTCTTGAGCTACTCTTTGATTTATACTCAAAGGTTTACTTGCTTTGTTTGATAATATCTGCTTGTCATTCTTAGCAAGTCCCTTTTTATATTTCATAAGCTTATTATATTCGTCCAAACTAATAGTCTTTGTAGGAACTTCGCTTTTTACATTATTAGCTTTGCTAATTACTTTGACATTTTTACTAACTACTTTATTGTTTTCTTTAGTTTCTATCTTCATTCGTTATTAACCTCCTAAGAAAATTTCTCCAAAAAACAATTTGTCTTTCAAAAGCTCAACTGACTTTTCTGACAATTCTTCATAACCTATAGCACTCTTATATTTCTCGTAAAGTTCAAGTAATTTGATGTCATGTTCAATCTTGTCAGTTTCGCTCAAAAGAATGAGAGAATTGAATCTCATATCGAGACCAAAATATTGATTAAGCTTCTGATTTACCGCAATTTCAATTCGTTCTTGCACCCCCTTTAAAAAATCATAATAATTACTTCGGTCTCCTTTACCATCGTTGCCAAGACCTTTGGTTTGTTCGTTAAAACTTCTAGTTAATGGTTCTTTAGTATCTGCTCCTATTTTTGCTTTTACAAGTTCTAAAGTGTCTTTCAGGAAAGTAAGTTCATATTTCATGACTTCTAAATGTGCAGACTCACTTCCCGAATAGAATATCCCATCATTATTCAAGTTGGATTTTAGTCTCTCAAGTTCGTGGGACAAGTCATTATTTAGCGCATTCAAGATATTGGTACCCTTCTTTACGACCTCATCACCACTATTGTCAACACTACCATCATCAGAATTGCGTTTAAACAACTTCGTGAACATCCCAGAACTATTATCTTTGTTACTTTTGGTAAGTAAATTAAATTGCAAAGATGCTTTACTTATTGCATCATTAATCTCTGCTAAAGACTCATCTCTGTAAAATAGAAAATTGTAGTTTCGAATCCTTCTATCTATCTCTTGATAGATAGTCTCAAAAAGAGCTACATTTAGCAGAAAACTTTGTGTATAACATGGTGTATATGAACCCAAAATATAGTCATAATTCTCATATATGATCAAACGACTCTTATGGATCTTGACTTCTCTTCTAACTAAAACTCCCTCATCATCCTCTTCTTTGAATGAATATATGACATAAGGAGACTTAGAACCTCTATCTCGCACACAACCAAAATCTAAATACACAAATCCAATTGGTAATTCAGAATTAATTTCTAAGTCAAGATTATCATCTCCTGCTGTTTTGACCAAAATATAGCCAATACCATTGAATCTGTAACTTATGATACAATTCAATAGTGCGTCTTTGAGTTCTACTTTGAGATTATCTAACGTATCTTCAATACCGCTTAAAGCAGTACTATAAATAACTTCTAAGTTGATCCCATTGTGCAGGACGTCTTCTGCAACATTATTTATATAATTCCTGAAAAATATTGAATGTTTGTATAATTCATAAGAATTGATTTTAGAATTGTGTTTCATTTTACCCCCAACCTATCAACCTTATTCAATATACAAAAAATAATTATAGATCAATTATTTATTTTTGCTAAAAAATAATAACAAAAATTATAAAAAATTGCAAAAAAAAATTAAACTTATTCTTTAGATAGAAGAAATATTTACTTATTTAAATATCAGCGTTAATAAAATTCCTATAGTTAAAGTAATAATGGTCCCAAACATCCAAGCATGTAATTTTAATGTTCCTTTAACCTCTGATGAAAATTTATCTATCTTAGTATCAAGTTCCATTTTGTTCACTTCCATATCTTTTCTTACAAGAGAAATATCTGACTTTAATTCGTCCCTTACTTTGTCGATTTTGTTATCAAGTTCTTTAATATCTGATTTTAATTCGTCCCTTACCTTGTCGATTTTATTATTTAAGTTATTTTCAACAGTATCAATTTTATTATTGATATCTCTAATATCTGATTTGAATGCCATTTTTAGAAGTTCAAGATCTTTAGTAGTAAGTTCATTTTTATAGTACCTATAAGATAAATCGTCCGCAATATCTCTCTTAATACCAGCTTTTACAAGCTCATTTAATACCATCTGCCTAGTAATTACAGGCTCCATTTGCATATACTCCATAAAGAATCTCCTTATGTAATTATTATACAATAATTTATAAGCTAAATGAAAGTAAATTTAGTAAAATGCCTAATTCTATCACGATAATTTAAAGACAAAATTAAATATGCAGCTGATAATGCATCAAGAGCATCATCATGAACTTTACCATCTCCATTATATGAATAAATATCACTAAATGCAGAACGACTACTATAATCTAATAAATGCATCTTTTTATAAGTAAATGGTGTTAATAAAGAAACAATTCTTGCGTATTTATCTGTTTTGGGTCTTGTTGGTGCAATTCTAAAGTAATTTTCCATATTATTTCGAAGTCTAACATATTCACGTGTTAAAGCCCCAGCTCCTTTAATATCATCCCTATCTTCAATATAAAGAGTATTAACATTTAAATTCCCCATTATTACCTTTATTGTATTCATAACATATGGATCAACAGCTGGTTTTTGCTCTTGAAATATAAATGCATAATACTTATCCGACACTTTCTCTAAAACACAAAGAGAAGTATTATCCCCACCACTACTATATGCAGGATCTAAATAAGCTATAGGACTTTTAAATTCATAGTCTTCAATAATATTAATATTACGAAATATCGCATCATTATTTGCGACCCATTCTCCTAGTAGTACACTGGCTTTATATGTTGGAAAGTCTTTGTAAAGTTCTTCTTGGGTCTTTATAAATTCCTTTGAAATTTCCTCATTATCATATGTCGTAAAATTATATGTAGAATATACTGTGTTATTATCAATATAATCTGTTTTAAAATAATGCTCTGGATGATCAGGATTAGTATCAAAAACAATAAACTCTGGTTTTATTCTTAGTCTCTTAAGCGCTTCTTTTAATGTCTCTTTATGCAGCGTTGTTGCTTCATTAACATAAATAACAGCAGAATTCGATCCTCTAAATCTTTCAAAATCTCTTATTTTATCACCACCATATAAATTAACCCTTAAAGAATTAATTTCAAAATATGACGTATTTGAATATTTGGGAACAAAAGGTATTTTAAGCATATTAGCAAGCTTTTTAAACTGGCCTGTAACATTAATTTCTAATGCCTTCTGTGAGTTGCCTAATATAAAATTATTGGTATCGTGACTATAACGATGTCTATTTTTAAGTAAAGTTTTTAAGAATAAATAACAAGCCAAAAATGTTTTACCACTCGCAATTCCTCCTGATAAAATAACTTTGTTTTGATTATTCTTTTCAATAGCACTTAACACTTTACGTTGTTTTTTATTTAAGAACTTATTTTCAAAGCTTTTAAAATCAACAACTACTGATTTTGGCTTCATAAAAGATGCAATATCAATACCAAAATCACGCTTATATTCCCTTTGCAAAGACTTGAAAATACTACTACTGTATATATCCATTTACTTATCCTCCAAACCTAAATCTACCCTCATCTAAGTCTGCAATTTTGAGTTTCTTCATTGTTTCATAACACAACTTCATTGTTTTATTTTCTTTCTCACGTTTTAAATCTTTAAGCTTAATCTTCTTATCTTGAAGTTCTCTACTATTTCCTTTATTTTTAATCATTTTAATCTCTCTCTCTAATAGATCTATTTCTTCTATACAATCTTCAAGTTCTAATTCTAAAAAATTGTTAAATGCCTTCATAAACTTAAGTCCAAGTTGACTTTTAGTTATACTGAATTGACTTTTGAGCTCACGTGCTTTGGCATTGTTTTCGAGTACTCGACCTAAGACACTATCAAGAGTAGTTTTACAAATGGTTATTTTATTGTCACTAGAAAACTCTTTTGGATTATCTTGACTAATCTCCCATTTTTGTCTCATCTTACATACATTAGCTCGTGAAACACAAAGCTCTTTCGCTATTTCAGCATCACTTAATCGATCTTCATTAAAATACATGGCATAATCTTCATATGCTCTTTTTACTTTATTCATATCTCTTCAACCTTATAATTTAACAAAAATTAATTTATTTTAACATAAACTCTATAACA
This sequence comes from Borrelia duttonii Ly, assembly GCF_000019685.1. Taxonomy (NCBI): domain Bacteria; kingdom Pseudomonadati; phylum Spirochaetota; class Spirochaetia; order Spirochaetales; family Borreliaceae; genus Borrelia; species Borrelia duttonii. The sequence goes on along the minus strand of NC_011245.1, from coordinate 9,714 downwards.
AAATAACAATTTTACAAAATCAACAAATACTTCCAATAATCGCTATATATTTTATAAAATCACAAATATCTAGTGAAATGAGGAGATTTTATATGAAAATAACCAATTTTACCTTGATTTTATTACTATTAATGAGTAGTTGTGATCAAGAAAAAAACACAAATAAAGGAATTAAGAGCAGAAATAAAAGAGATTTAGAACAACAAATAGAAGCACAAAAAACACCTGAAGAAACATTGAGAGAAAAGTTAAATGACAATCAGAAAAAAGGCCTAGATTTTTTAAAAGATGCTTTAAGTAGTGAATCTGATTTTAACAATTTTTTAAATTCAGACGAATCCAAAATAAAAGATGCTCTTGATCACATTCAATCAGAACTTGCAAAGTGCACAGGAGATGACGCAGCTGATAAAAAAAATACATTCAAACAAGTAGTAGAAGGTGCTTTAAAAGCTGGCTTAGATAATTTTAAAGACCAATCAAATAGCACTTGTGGACAAGGCAATTAATCAGACCATCAAAAGAATTTAAAATACAGATTTAAGAAAGAAAGTATACAGATTTTCATACAAGTAACAGGATAATTAAAAAGGTTTAAAAAAAGGTATAAGTAAACAAAATGTTAACCTGAAGTTAACAGGGAAAGATAAGTTAAAAAAAGAATAGAAATATCTCTCATTGCAAACAGATGAGTCTTTAAAATAAAATCTAGAAAGAATAGAGACTAAATTTTCAAGTATTTGTTAAAGTTACCACAAAGTTTACTAGATATTTTGTGCTGCACCCTTAAATATCAGCCCTTCTTATTAAAATAAATGTCTTACACATTAAATTTTGCATACAATGGAGAGACATATAATTTGACATAAATTAAGAGTATTTGCTAACATATTTATACATAATTTTACTTATTTTATAGCATTTAGTTAACATATAAATTACATGAGCGAATATGAAATATTAAAAGCAAAAATCAAAGAACTCGAGAAACAAAATTCAATATTACTTAAAGAAACAAGGCAATATAAGAAGGAATTATTACAAACCAAAAGCAATACTAAATCTAAATCAATACCAATAAGATTTTATTTAAATGATAAGACAATAAGATTAGTAAAGAAAAGTATTGACAAACTTAAACAGACAGATCCAATCTCAGGATGGTTTGTTCATATACTCTCAATTACAGGTTGTAGAGGAGTAGAGATTCAAAATATAAGACTTGATGACATAGTAAGAGAAGAAAACAATAATGGTGATGTGTTTTATAGTTTACGTGTAAATGTTGCTAAGAAGCGAAGTAATATTTGCATAAGAGAAGTAGTAATAAGTAAATCTGAATTTGAATCCATAGAGGAAATTCATAAACTTCATTTTAAAAATAAAGGACAAGATTCAAGACGTACTTACCTATTTCAAAAAAGTAAACATCGATTTAAAGATAATAGAATAAATATAAGTGAAATTTCAAAACAATTTAAAGAATTACTAACAAAATCAGGATTTAAACATCGTAAATCACTACATATATGTAGAAATATATTTATTGCAACACTTAAAAGTAAAGGATACAATTCATTTGAAATTAAAGAATTAATGAAATATGCATCAACATCTGAAATAGATAATGTTTATGGTCTTTCAAAAGCAAGTAAATTAAAAGCATATCATGATATTAAAGATGGCTTTAAATAATATTGTATATTACTATAATAAAAATAACAAAAAGAAGTTACAATTCTCTTTGTTAGAATTTTTTATTCTAAAAATAAAGGTAAAATAGGTCAAAAAAATAACTCAATACATAGCTATTATACAATCAAACTTAACAAAAATCAAGATTTGACATAAAAAATGTATGTTTCCTTTTGTTATTCATAGAGAGGAACACATAAAATCAAAAACATACATCTTTTTTTATTTAAAAATTCAAAGGATGTTTAATTATACAATCAAATTTAGCAAAAATCAATATTTAACATAATAAATAAGCATAAAAAAAAAGGCATATAGCCTTTTAATAATACCAATAATGGAGATAATAAAGTGAGAATTCATATTTTTCTAAATATACGCTTAGATTTTAGATGATACTCTTGTCCTCTATCTTTAAGAAAAAGAGGATCATATAAAACTTCTGTATTATTTGTTGCCATAAAATGGGATCCAATATTATTCTTTATCTTAACTTCACTTATTTCAAATTCATCTTTTAAACATTTATAATCTTTATCTTCAACACGAACATCTCGTTTAATGCCAAAGAAACTTAAGATTCTACATGGATTTAAAATATAACAATTAATCCTCATATAACCTAATCTAATAAATTGATAATAATTATTATTAATATCATTAAAGTCAAATTCGTTCTTTGTAAGTGATGCTATATAATAATGCAAAGATAAAAAGTAACAACCCCAACGTCTAATCTCTAATAAAAATCTATTATCATTTTGTTGTAATTTCATATATCATTTAACCTCCTATATAATCCAAACCTCATTTATAAACTTCTAAAAAGGAATATCTTCATTAAATTCACAAGCAGGATCAGGAACATGCGGAGGAACAGGAACAGGAATATCAACTTTAGGATTATGATGCTTAGTACCTGTACCAAACAATCTCAATTGCTCTACAAAAATAATGCTTTTAATTTTATCAACTCCACTATGTTTATCCTTATAATATTCATGTCTCATAGATCCCTGAACAACGACTTGTTTACCTTGACTAAGAAAATGAATAAGAGTTTCTGCTCGTTTACCAAATAATACACAATTAAAAAATTGTGCATTATCTCTCCACTCACCTTCTCTTTTGACTTTAATATTATTAGCTATAGAAAAATTTAGTATAGCTAAATTTGTGCTACTATAAGATAAAAGTGAATCTCTAACCAAGCGTCCTGATAATGTGATGTTATTAATGTCAGACATCAAAACCCCCATCATCATAAAGCCTACGTCTAATCTCCATTCTTTGAAGATCGCAATACAAGTTACCTAAATATTCATTGTATTCTTTTGTTGTATGATAGTCATAAACATATTTTTTAATAATATTTCTTAAACACTTACATATAAATTTTAACACACGATATAAAATTATTAAAATAAAGATTATTACATGTATAATCATCTGCTCCACCTCCCATTAAATTGCATATGAGGTGGAAGATACAGGATTAGATATAGAGAACTTACGACGAGAACTAATATCATTAATATCATAATAATCATAATGATCCGTAATCAACTTAAATCTATCCTTAATAGCCCGTTTACCTGAATTTAACGCAAATATATTCTTTCCTAATCTATAAACAATATTATCTGTTAACGAAAACTCCATAGATAACTTACCAAATATATCTTTAAGAATATCCTTATCTGGTTTAGTAAGTGCATATAATTCTTTAGCATTCTCTTTCTCTTTTTTCTCTATTTCTGTTTGCTTAGATTGAATATCAACTAAATGTTTCTCTAAAAGTTCTTGCTCTTCAGCACCAATATTTAAATTAACAATATTGATAAAACTTATAAACTCATCTTTATAATTTAATTCTGACAAGTCTGAATAATATTCACTATCTTGAAGTAATAGTTTTATATGATTTGTTAAATCTTCTATGTCAATATTTGCAAGATCAATAGACTTGTCTCTTTTTATGATATTACACATGCGTCCAACTTCCATATCCAATGTCGCAATATAAATCATCACTTTTGCTATAAAGCCATTATTTCTCTCTATAACACAATTAATAGGCTCATCACCAATCAAAAAGAATAGGTTGCATTTTGATAAGCCAGTACATGCAAGTTGCACTTGTGCTTGAACATAATATTTAAAGAAATATTTACTATCTAAAAAATTACCTGTTTGATTATATTCTGTAATAGCTGATGTTAAATAATTACTATCACTACATTTAATCTCTAATAGTTCTGCTTCACCTTGATTGTTTACAAACCAACCATCTATTGTTGCACCAACAAGATTATCTCCTAATCCTACTCGTTTGAAGTAATTATATTTGTCTATTCCATTAGCATATTTGTTTTTATGTAAAACTTGTATATTATCAGAATAAATACGTAGAAACTCATCAAATCCTAAATTTTCTAATGCTTTACCTTTTTTAATATGCAAATTATCTTTATATGGAACTTCTTTTCCAAAAGATTTAAGTACTCTACTTACAATTAATTCAGCAGCAGCATCAGCACCAAGAAATATACTCCCAACTTCACTAGCACCAAATTTTGTTAATGTCCCACGTTGAATAGAAAAATCTACTTTACTATTAAACTTGAAATATTCATTCTTTTTGATACCGGGTAATTTACGTCCTATTTTGCTCATTTTACTTACATTAGTTTGTTTATTATTATCAGACTCTGGTGCTGGAACAAAAGCTTCTAAACCTTTAATAACTTGTTGGGTGTATAAATCTTGTTGATTCATTTTTTTTACTCCATTGTTAATTTTTGTAATAATTGTACTCACAAAGTACCTCCTTTGATTTTTTGGTTTTATATTTACAAAAATAATAATACAACAAAAACGGTTTTTGTTAAAGTATTTGATATAATATTTTTAATAAAAAATTTTTTGAAAATTTTTTATTAAAAGAAAAGGTTTACTTTCTAATAAGAATTGCGTTATCATAATTGATAACAGTAAACCAAAAAATATAAGGAGATACTTAAATGAGGACTATAAAAAAGCCCATCAATAAATACCAACACAAATTAATCGTTTTAATCTCAACATTAAATTATATAAATTCTAAGTTTAAACAATACAATCAAAATAAAATACTATATTACTTTAATAATAACTTAAACAATAATGGTCAAAAAAAAGCTACACTCAAAACTCTACAAAGTTATTTATATAAACTAGAAAAAGAATTTCATGTAACTAGTAACTATTACAGACATTTAGGAGAGAATTGCGGTACTGAAATTCACTATAAACTTAGATTTTCTAAAAAAGTATGTCACTATAAAATTAATAGACATTTTAAAGACAAAAAAGAAGAAAGATTTCAACAACGTGCCAACTCATACCATCAACAAACATGCACTAATAATGGGAGTCTAAAGAAAAATGGGAGTGCAGAAAAATGGGAGTGTATTAATAATAATAGTAATAATAAGAATAATAAAAAGAAGAAGAAAGAACTAGAAAAAACAGAAAGAGAAAAGGCACAGCTAGAAAAGTACATAAAGAAGTGTGAATTCAAAGATGATAAATATCTCTCTATTTTGAATTTAGAAACAACAAAAGAAATAAAAATAAAAAAGCTAATAGAACTTAAGAAAGAAGAGAATAGAATAGAAAGAGAGCAAAATAAGAACAAGAAATTAGTAGACAAACAAAATAAATTAGAGAAGATACTAGAAGAAACAAAAGAAGGATTAAGAAAAGAAGGATACAATGAGAGGCAATTAGAAACAGAGATACAAAAAGCGTATGAAAAGTATAAAGACAAGCCGCATTTTATCGTAGAGAGTAGTAAATACGGCGATTTAGGACAAATAGTAAAGAGGATTAAAAAAACAGTTGAATGTAAGAAAAAAGGTAAAAAAGAAGACCACAAGCAGATTAGAAATAATATATTTAGTATACTGATAGATCAGTTGAAGAACAAAGTAGAGGTTAAAGTTTTAGCGCCAATATTAAGAAATTATTTAAATAAGCAAGTTGATTTGAAATATAGCCAAGTATTTAATAATCATTATTACTATGAAATTTTAGAGATGGTAAAAGGGAAAGAGAATTTAAAAATAGGAGAGTATGAGAAGATTGTTAACTAAGGATTTATTATGGATAGCGTATTAGAGCGTCTTAAAGAGAAAAAGTTTGAAATTAAGGAAAAAAAGGATAAGTCTATTTTTATTAAAATTGACAAAGAGAATAATAGAAAATTGTATCATACAAAAATTATGAAAGATTTTTATGCATTTGGAGTAGATAAAAGACAAACACACAAATTTTTTATTTCGTTTAGAGGATTATTTAATCAAGAAAAGATAGAATTTTTTAGCTTGTTTTCTTTAAAAAGAGGTGACAAATTTTTAGGTATTTTTTATGGACATAGAAAACCAATAAAGAATGTAATTATAAAATATGAAGAAAATGGTCTTATAAAATCGTCTACTTTTTCAAAAGTGTATTACATAGAGTTTAGATTTAAAAAAGGAAGTATTTATTGTTATATTAAGGGAATATATCGTTTACTAAGAAAGGATAAAGTATATACAAAATATTGTGAAGCTTTAATTGAAAAACTTTCAAAGTTAGAAAAGGAAGTACATATGTTTTATAACAAGAAATTATTAGAAGGGGGTCTTATAACTAAATGGATAGAAAAAAACCAAAAGTAATAACAATTGCAAGTATTAAAGGTGGGGTTGGTAAGAGTACTACTAGTTTAATATTATCTACTTTGCTAGCAAAAAAATATAAAGTTTTACTTATAGATATGGATACTCAGGCATCGGTTACTAGTTATTACTTTAATAAAATAAAAGAAAAAGGAATAAATTTAATAAAAAGCAATATATGCGAAGTTTTAAAAGGAGATTTAGAAATTGATAATGCAATTTTTGATATTGAAAGTAATTTAGATTTACTTCCTAGTTATTTAACTTTACATAGTTTAAATGAAGATTTCTATTGTGAAAATAGACATAAATCTATTGATTTGAAGTTAAAGGTAGAATTGAGGAGATTAAAAATAAATTATGATTATATAGTAATTGATACTAATCCTAGTTTAGATTTTACATTAAAGTGTGCTTTAAATTCTACTGATTATATAATAGTTCCAATGACATCTGAAAAATGGACTCTTGAAAGTTATGAACTTTTAGAATTTTTTATTAAAAAATTGGAAAGACTAATACCGATTTTTTTTATTATCACAAGATTTAAGAAAAATAATACACATAAAAAATTATTGAAAATAATTCAAGAGAAAGCTAATTTTTTAGGTGTTGTATCTGAAAGGGAAAGTTTGAATAAAAAAATAGCAAGTAACAGTTATTTTGATTTAAAATCGGATTATATCATAGAATATGATCAAATATTGAATAATTTATTATGTCATATAAGACTTGATAACGATAATATAATAGTTCCTGATGTAAGTTGTCCAACGCTGGACAACTGTTAAAGATTAAATAAATCAAGAAGGAGAAATTTTATGAGTAAAAATAATGACGACGAGATAATAATTAATGCGAGAAATTTCAATAATGATAAAAATTCTATTTTATTGGTTGATGATGGCATTAATATAGATGATAATCAAAAAAGGTTTGCACTTTTAAAAAGTAAGTTAAAGGATAATATAAAAGATGATATTTATAATAAAATAGAGGCTATGCATATTTTAAGAGAGATAAAAGACAAAGAATATTATAAGCTAGATGGGTACAAAAGTTTTTCTCGATTTATAAAAGATTATAAACTAGCTAAATCTCAGGCTTATTCCTATTTAAGGATAGCTAGTGCTATCCAAGATGGAATTTTGAAAGAGGAGTATTTAATTGAAAATGGATTTAGACAGTCTTTGTCTTTTTTGATGGAAAAAGAGAGTAAAAATTTAAAAAAGTCAAAAATAAATCCGGTAAAGCCATTAAGATTTCAACTTAAAAGTCAAGATAGCTATAATTATTATAAGAAAAATGCGAAACTTACAGGTTTTATATTGGATAAACTATTTTTGGAAAAACAGAATTTACTCAAAGAATTTGTAAAGGAATTTGAAATTTTAAAAAAATAAAAAATATAGAGAGGTTGATATTATTTTTACTTTAGTGTAAGCTATTTTTGTTGAGGTACTCTGTACAGTATTGTATTTAGTATTTCCTTAAAAAATTTTTTGGTTAATCTATGAAAGGTCATAATCCTTACTTAAGGGTAACAATATCCTTAAGTAAGGATTATGTTTTGTAGTAAATTATAATTCTTATATTACGATTTTATTAAAAATTTTTGTTAAATTATATTTAAGAATATTTGTTAAAAGTTGTTTTTTGATGTATATTTATTTTTGTAAATATAAAACCAAAAAATTAAAGGAGGTGCTTTATGAATGCAAATAATATTATAAAAACAAATATACAGGAAACAACAAAAATTAATAACAAAAATACAACAAACAATCAAAAGAGAATAGACTTTTTAAAGAACCTTAAAACGTTGAGAATGGGTTTGAATGGTGTAAACAAAAATCTTAATGGCTATGGATATAAATATCAAGATTTTAATGAAATAGTAAGAGAAGTTAAGAATGTTATTAAGGAACATGATCTAGATATTGATTTTGTACAATATCCAACTACAAAGAGTATTGATGGTAATTTAGTAGATGTTGTTACAACAACATTTTATAGTCCTTTAAGTGGATATGAACATTCATTTGATACATCAACACATATAAAAGAATTAAAGTCTATTGGTGTGAAAAGTCAAAATACATGGCCGCAGCTTGTGGGGTCTGCAATAACTTATTTCAAACGTTATGCACTAGTTGCATATTTGTCAATAGAAAGTGAAGTTGATACTGATGCTAGTAATTTAGATATTGAACAAAAGAATAATAGAGAACAAATTGAAAATAATACTTCTAATAGTAAAGATAGTAGTGCAAGTAAACCATCTGTAGATGTAACAAAGGCAAAATCAATAGAAAGTAGAGTACAAAACAAACAAGTTGTTAATACTGGGCATTCTAAATCCGAAGTTAAACATAGTGTTAATATGAATAAATTTACTTATTATCAAAACTTACTAATAGCATCAAGAAATATGTATAACTTTTTAAGTGAGAAGCCATTTAGTAGTTTGTCAGAAATAAACGATTATCTTGAATCTGTTAAATCGGGAGATGATTCTAAATTACTTGAACACTTTGATAAAAATAAAATGTTAAAGAGTATTGAGTATTGGTGTAATTTGATCAAGGAATACTTTACTAAAAGTAGTAGGGATTTAAGTAGGCTTGAGAAGTTCAATATATTTATGGCTTTGGATTTAAATAAAGTTGGAAATAGTCCACTGAAATTGTTTAGTCAACTGTCTATTACTAAAGAATTCCAGTGTTTATTCAGCTTAACGTGATAATAAAAAGCCCCATCAGGGGCTTAAATAATTAATTTTTCAATTTTGAATATCTTCTATATACATCTTGAGCAATAGGTTTAGTAATACTGATATAATCTTGAAACAATTTTATATTAAACTTTAGATCCTCAACAGTATGTTCAGATTTAAGTTCTGCTGGATTGAAATAAGTAAATTTAGGATAATTGGGGTCTTTGACTTTTTTTTGTGTACGTGTTAAGAACACTTGCAAATACATAATATAATCGGATAACTTAGCTTCATAAGTACTAAGCTCTTTAAGCGATTCTGTTTTTGGAAGTGTTGGTTCTTCTATTAGTGAAGCAATAGTAGTACAAGAAATTATCAAGAAAAGAGAAATTAATCTTGATAGTAAAATTATTTTTTGAATTTTCATATTAAGCCTCCTTTAATATCTTTATATAAGAATTCATAATCTTATTTCTTTTATTTCTAAGTTGAGATATATATTTTGCATTCTCATCTTGATTATAATATTCTTCAGAGTTTTTTATTATTTCAATATTGATTCTTATAATCTCTTCAAGTTCTGATAATAGATTAATG
>NC_011226.1 GCF_000019685.1 Borrelia duttonii Ly | reverse complement strand
ACCGCAGTTGTCTTATCATCTGGAGCTGTTCCTCCTAATGCCGAATCACCTTCTTCAGATTTAACTATTGATGCTAATATTTCTTCTCCACTTACTGATGATACTATTAATGCAGCTTTACCTGCATCTGTTACGGCCGATGCTTTATTATCTGTAGCTAATATCCTAACTCCCTCCTTATTATCTATACCAGTTCCATTTAACGACATAATCCCTGCAATCGGTTCTGCAACACCTGCACCTTTTGCTATCTCTACTATTCCTTTCAATGCTTTAAGAGCCTTACTTAACTCACCTTCATTTGCTGATGCCCCTGTAGCATCACTTCCTGCCTCACCTACTGGCTTAGAATCACCTACTGTTCCTAAAGACTCTAAATACCCTTTCAATGTACCTAAAACTCCCCTAGCTGAATCAACTATTTCCTTAATTAAATTTTTTGATGAATCATTCTTATCACCACCTGTCTCCGATTTCTTTGCTACTTCTTCTAACTCTTCTGATGCTTTCCCAAGTTTCACACCTAAACTCTTAAAATGATTCCCTACATCCTCTTTCTTTGTAGTTGTGTTCACGCTAAATCCCAATACATCTGACATTAACTCCAAAAATGCATAAAATGCATTCTCTGCACTTCTCCCTACTTCCAGCATTACCTCACTCAAACTTCCTCCTCTCCCGTCTCCTCCTCCTGTCCCTTCTCCTTTCACTCCTCCACTATTACATCCCATCATCATCATCACCAGCATCAATATTATTACTCTTACTTTCCCCTCTCCTTTTTTCTCTATATTCATTCTTCTAGCCTCCTTATTTTTTATTTTTTTCTAGCTTTTACTTAACTTTCCTTTAAAAAAAAAGACACAAAAAATAAAATCATAAACAAAAAACAAACGAATAAATGGATAAAGGAAAATTCAAAAAAATATCTATATAAAAACTGATGATTTTATTACTAATTTAAAAATGCAAAGTCTTTAGTACTAAATTTTCCAAATTTAAAACATACAATAACTATACAAAATGTCATTTTTTAAAATGCTGACGTACTTTTATGTCATATCAACCATGATTCAAACTATAAATTAACACTGTTAAAATCTTTTTAAATAATTTAAATATCTATTATAAGCAAAAATGAAAACTTATTTTTTATAATTTATTATCTCTTTATACAATTTTATATAATAAAATAAATATTTTCAATTAAAATATATTAAATAGTGACTAATAAGAAAAAACAAAAGAAATAAATCTCATTATACATCACAACAAAAGATACTGCAAGCTTAACTCTCAGTATCTTTCATTTATAACTTTATTTCTCTTATTTTACTATTTAATTATATAAATATAAAGTATCAATTTTAGCACCAGAATTACCCTTGTCAGACACCTCAGGAGTATCATTAACATTGATTTTCACTGCTTATTTTACGCTCATTTTACTACTTTAAGTCCTAAGTCTATTGTCTTTCTTATTCCTACTGTTAATGTACATTAATATCTCAACTTAATTTAACAAGAAAATATTTTCCCTTATACCTTACAAAAAAAAGAAATAATCCCCCCCTTGAAATAACTTTATCTACTTGGACTTGTTCTTTATTGATAATTACTATATTAATAAATTATACAGCTTTATACTTTCATTTAACTACAGTTAACATTAACTTAACACTAAAAATAAAAGACATAAACATAACAAAGCCAAGATAACTAATATCTTGGCCTCTTATTTATTGATCTATATTATTATTAAAGATTTTAATCACCAAAAGCGGGTTTAACAGGTTTTTCTGTAAGCTTCTTGATTTCATCTTCTACTACATTGGTAACATCGATAATCAAACTAACAATTTCTTTATTTAAATCCTCAAGTTCTTTCTTCCCCTTACCACCAGTAGCATCACTTTTATCCATAGCTTTCTTTACAGCACTGTCTTCAGCACCACCTTTACCAAGATCACCATGACTTTCAGCCCATTTATCTAATAAAGATTTACTTGAACTCTTAGCAGATGCAACCTTTTCCTTTATTCCACTAAACTTACCAGCCTTAGCTTCTAATACTTCTAACTTAGCCTTTGCATCTGATATTATATTGTATGCTCCTACAACTAGTGAATCATTCTGATTAGCATTGGCAGCAGTAGCACCAGCAGCCTGAATTTTCTTTCCAATCGCTTTAGCAAGTGCATCTATTGACTTAACTAAAGTTTCCACTTCCTTTACACTCCCCGCAAACTCCACCGCATCTCTTATCTTTTTACTTACTCCCTTTAAATCTATTACACTCCCATCTCCCTTCCTTCCTTTCCCTTCTTCTCCTGTCCCTTCTCCACTTACTCCTCCACTATTACATCCCATCATCACCACCATCACCATTACTATTCCTTTTACTCTTCTTCCCATCCTACACTCCTCTATATTTCCCAATTCTTCCTTCCCTTTTATTCCTTTTATTCCCTCTTCTTTCATCTTCTTCGCCTCCTTTTATTTGTTTTTTTCTAACAAGAAAGCAAACAAATAAAAAAATAAATGTATACAGCAACGAATGAATGACAATTCAAATGATAAAATTAACCACATAGTAATAAACCCATGTCTAATACACTACAAAATAAAAGATACCAAGAACTTAATTCCTAGCATCTTTAATTTATAATTTTTCTCTTATTTTATTATTTAGTTATGTATTCTGATTATTGATTTTGACTACCAGAACCAATCTTACCAGATGCCATAGCAGTAGCACCAGTATTAGTTTTCATTACTTCTTTGACACTCTTAAGTCCCAAGTCTATTGCTCTTCTTATTCCTATTGTCAATATATCTAATGCCTTACTTACTGAACTTACTGCTGCTCCTTTAACTGCAGCTGAAACATCATTACCAGCAGTACCATTAGCAAATTTACCACCTTTTGCCATCGCTCTCAATGCTATTCCACCTGCCACTTCCGCATCTTTAGGAGCAGCACCAGCATTACCATCATTACTCTTTGCAAACTTTATAGCAACACCTTCATTTTTAATCATAGCTTGCAATATATCTGCTCCTCTTACTCCTCCTACTGCCTTTGCTGCATCTGTTGCCACTTTCTTAACATTATTTTGATCACCAGCATTAGCAGAAGAGAACAATTTCCCTGCTTCTCCATCCTGAGCAGCTCCCCCAGTTCTTGAAGTACTCCCATCACTTGCCTTTTTATCATCCCCAGCATCATGTTTTCCTGAATCTTTAAGTACTACTTCTACTATACTCTTAATTCCCTTTACTAGTTTATCAATCTCACCTGCAGCACCACCAGCAGCATCACCAGCAGTAGCAATATTACCAATTGGACTATCATCAGTACCAATTGCCTCACTTGCCTCCTTTGCTCCAGCTATTATCTTATCAAGTGTACTCTCAACCAATGTTTTCACTGCACTCTCAGTGGCCTCAACATTAGGACTCTTTTCTTCCTTCATTTCAGCAACAATCTTATTAAGTCCTGTTTTAACTTCTTCTACTGTATCCTGCACTGTCTTAAAATACTTCCCTACATCCGATTTCTTACTCTCCAAATTCAATCCCAATACACTCCCCACCATTTCCCCAAATGAAGTGAAAACATTTAAAAATTCATTACTTACATTAACTAATGACTGCAAATATTTATTCTTCCCTTGCTCTGCTTCTAATACCCCACTATTACATCCCATCATCACCATCATCATCATCAATAATATTACTCTTACTTTCCCCTCTCCTTTTTTCTCTTTATTCATTCTTCTAGCCTCCTTATTTTTTATTTCTTTTTAGCTTTTCTTTAAATCTTAGTAAGACATAAAAAATGAATACAACGATGAATAAATGAATAAATGACAAATCATAAAAAATACAACATTAATGTATCTAACAATATTCAATTTACTGTATACAAAACACTTTTTAATTCATTTTTATAATCGAAAATTTCCCTCTTCTTCCTCTACTACAATTTGATGATTTTAAGTTTGGAAATAAACAAAATGCAGTATTAATTAAATTAGATATTTTAAAAAGGTTGTTCGTATGATTTCTTATATAATGAATATTACAATCAAATTGACTTAATGACTTGTGAAACTAAAGAATTCAATAACAAAACTTGAGATTTAGTATAAAAATATATTAATAAGTATCAAGTATAACATAACATAGAATTATTGAGACAATTTTAAATGAACAACCGAATATGGAAATACCAAGTATTCAAAACAATAAATTGTCAAGTACATAAATATCAATTTAGTCTTTTCACTTCTTTGTTTGTTTCAGGACTTCTTTTAAATATATTGAATGACTTCAAATAAAAGGCACAAATACTAGCAACAAATCTAATACGATTAACTTATTCTTTATTTGCACAACCATTATCGACATCAAAATTACATTTTAATTTTATTTCAAACATTAAAAAAATTAGCAACAGAATGTAGCGCATAATATACTCCCTTATTTTTTTCAGCTTTTGTCATATCTGTCATAATGCAACTAAAAATATTCATAAAAATAGAGATAGGAATCTTTTATATATCACTATTTATTACTATTTATTTTTAATTTTAAGCCAAAAAAATTATTTAAAATAGTTTTTAGAATCAATGTTATCAACAATATTAACAAGCTCTTTTATAGTCATCTTATATTACCATATTCATTAACAATTGCTATTATATAAATAATAATACTAAAGTATCTTGTTTTTTTTAAAAAAACTTAAGTATAAATCCAAATGTTATTCTACTAAATTCTTTAAAGTTTTTATTCTTTCTTTAAAGTAAGCTAACTAATCTTTTCACTGCTTAAAATCTTTGCAATAGCCCTTTTAAAAAATTCGCTTCAAATAACTAAAAAACCCAATTATAAAATTAAATAATGTGTTTATCAATAACAATTTTGACACACCATATAACTATACATGCAAGATAAAATCAGTTTTGATTAGTACTTACAATTACCATACTCACTCTTAAGCATAATAATCTATACAAAAACTCTCATCTTAATCAAGTCACATTACAGAAAAAATAAATTCAAAAAAATATAAAAATACTCATCCATTAAAATCTAAATTAGATAAATAAAAATATAAAATTCAGAGCTTAATTAAAGACTCTAAAAAAGAATCCTTAATTAAGCTCTAAGGCCTTATGAACGTGAACATAAGATAAGGTAGTACAAAATGAGTACTACTAACAGTAGACAGTATATAACGAATTTAAAATAAAATCAACTAGTAACTAATATTTTTACTATATCTTCAATAAATCTAACCAAAATATAGAAGTACTAGGGTTAGTTATCACTTTATATAAATAGACACAAAACTTTCTCATATCATTAAAAATCATATTCCATCATTACTCTTTTAAGAATTCAAATTCATCTAAAAATTTTCTAAGCAAATCTTTATTATTTAAGAAAAGAGTATCTAATAAAAATTCTGCAAATTTGACATTTTTTTTATAAAAATTATAACTTTCTTGTTTTTTAAGTTGAAATTTTAATGGTTTTAGCGCATTCCTCCTTAATTTCTTTTTAAAAAGACCTGAATCACTCCTCAAAAAAGCAATTGTATGCGTAATTCCATTTTCTACTACATAACTTTCTTGTAAAATTCCATTTTCTATAGCATTTGCTATCTTTAGATAATCATAAACTTGACTTCTTGCCAATTTATAATCTCTAATAAAATCTTCAAATGTCTTATAATTATCTAATTTATAATATTCATTATCCTTAATTTCTTTTAAGATTTTAATGATTTCCATTTTATAATAGATTTCTTGTTGGCAATGAGACTTCAATTTTTGTTTTAACTTCTGATAATAATTGTTTTGTTCATCAAGTGTTTCTAAATTTCTCTTATTTATTACGACATTCATTTATATTCCCCCTTTAACTTGTATTATAGGATAACAATGTCCAGTTAACTGGACATTGTTATCCTACTCAAAAATTCATTTAATATACCCTCATACTCCAATATATAATCCTTACTCAAATTAAAAATATCATTCTTCGCGATTTTTTTATTCAAATCTTCTCGCTCCGAAACTAATCCCAAAAAATTACTGTTTTTCTTTAATAAACTAAAAAGTTCCTTATGTGTATTATTTTTTTTAAACCTGGTTATTATCACAAAAATAGGAATTTCTATTGCTAAATCTTCTACAGAAAAATTTAAAAGCTCCAAACTTTCCACAGCCCATTTTTCTGCAGTCATTGGAACTATTATATAATCACTAACGACCAGAGCATTTGTTAAAGTATAATCCAAACTAGGATTAGTATCTATTATTATATAATCATATTCCAATTTTAAATTAAACAATTGTTTTTGCAGTTTAATTTCTTTAAATGTTATGGCTTCCTTATTAAATTTGTGCAAACTTAAATAACTAGGAATTAAGTCCAAATTATTGTCAACATTGATAATTGAATTGTTAATATCCAAATTGTTTTTTAAAACCTCATATATATTAATACTTTTTAGGTCCAAATTCTGCTTTTCTATTTGCATAAAAAAATAACTAGTTACTGATGCTTGAGTGTCTATATCTATCAATAAAACTCTATTCTTTTGGGCTAATAAAGTTGCAAATATCAAACTGGTTGTACTTTTACCAACACCACCTTTAATACTTGCAATTGTTATTACTTTTGATTTCTTTTTATCCATTTAGATATAAAACCTCCATTTGGTAACTTTTTATCATAAAATTTATATACTCGATCTTCCAAAATTGAAAGTTTTATAATTAAAGATTTACAATATTTTGTACCAAATTTTCTTTCCTTAAAGAAATAAGCAAGACCTTCCAAATAACAAAATACACTTCCTTTTTTAAACCTAAATTCTATATAATAAACTTTCGAAAAAGTAGATGCTTTCATTACTCCATTTTCCTCATATCTCCTTACAACATTTTTTATTGGCTTTCTAAAACCATAAAATATTCCTAGAAATTTATCATCATCTCTCACTGCAAATAAATGAAATGATTCTATCTTCTCCTGATTAAATAATCCTCTAAATGAGATGAAAAATTTATGATTTTGTTTTTTATTAACCCCAAATCTATATAAATCCATCATGATTTTTGTATGATAAAATGTTAGATCGCTATTATTTTCTACCTTAATAAAAATAAGCTTGTCTTTTTGTGCCGCTATTTTTATTTTTTTTTCCTTTAAACGTTCTAGTATGCTTTTCATAGTTAATCCTTAATTAACAATTTCTTTAAATCCTTGTACCCTGGAATAATTATCTTTATTTTTTATCAATTTCAATAATTCATAATAGTATTGATTGTTAAATGCCTTATTATACTCTAATTTATCCTGTCTGTCTAAATAATCCTTTAGCATAGGTATGAATATATTTGTTTCAAATTTAGACTTTAATTGTTCAAACAATATGCTAAATATGTTAACTCTGACTGCTTGTTCATCTTTTTCGACGTTTGTATTAAGATTTTTAACCGAATTTTTAATTTTGGTTATCACTCTTTTGCAATCATCATATTTATCACTTTCGATAATAAAATGTGGCTTGTTTTTATATCTCTCATATGTTTCTTGTATTTGCATTTCAACCTGTTCACTGTCATATTTTTCACTTTCCAATTGTATTTTTATTCCACTTAAAACTTTTTTTAATTCTTCTTGTTTGGGCTTAAGTTTGTTTCGACTTATAGTAAAATTATTTATTTTTTCAGAAAAGTTTTTCATAAGGTAGTTTTCTGTCCTTTTCATTGCTTTCAATATCTTAATTTTATCATCTTTGTTTATATCTAAATTCAAAACAGAGAGAAACTCTTTTGATTTGAATAGACATTTTTTTGCATATTTCTTTACTTGTAATTTTTCTTTTAACTTTTTGTATTTATCTTCTTTCTTATTATTATATATATTATAAATACACTCCCATTTTTCTACACTCCCATTTTTATTGTCAATTTTTTTGTAATTTTTAGTTATGCGTTTTTGAAATTTGTCTTCTTTTTTGTTCCTGAAGTATTTATTGATTTTACGATAGCATTCTTTCTTAGAATATTTAAGTTTATAGTAAATTTCGGTGCCCATGTTAATTCCCAAATGTCTATGGTAGTTATCTGTTACTTTTAATTCTTTTTTCAACTTGTAGAGATAGCTTTGTAATGTTTTAAGTTTAACTTCTTTTTGGCCATTCCTTTTAATATTGCCGTTAAAATAGTAAAGTATGTCATTTTGGGTGTATTTCTTAAATCGATTGTTTACATAACATATTGTTGATATCAAGACTATTAATTTGTGCTGATGTTTGTTTGTATTCCTCATGTTCAATACCACTCTCCTTAACTTATGTATTGTTTATATTTATGATACCGTAATGGTTATTAAAAAGTAAACTATTTTTCACATAAAAAATGATTTTATGTGAAAAATAGTTTACTTTTTAATAACCATAGTTAACAAATAATGAGTTATTTGATTTTGTTGCATTTGTGTTAATGTGAAAATCAATTTATTGTATAATTATAACTAAGGAGATTTTCTATGGCTCAGTTACGACCAATTATCACACAGCAAATGGTATTGACAGAACTTATAAAGCCGGAATTAATAGAGACATTGCTACTGATTTATCTTATCGTTATTACAAAAATGAACTTACTTACAAAGACCTTGAATATTTGGAAAATAATTTTAATAGTAAACTTGATAAAACAGAGGGTATTTTAAAATCTGAAATTATTTCTTTTAAATTAGAGCTTTGCAATGAGATTGATAAGGTAAAAGTAGGACTTGACAATAAAATTGACAATAAATTTAATGAGCTTGATAATAAAGTTAATAAGGTAGAAGATAGACTAAAGTCTGAAATTACTTCTGCTAAAATAGAACTTGAGAATAAAATTGATAAAGTGAAAGTAGGACTTGACAATAAAATTGACAATAAATTTAATGAGCTTGATAATAAAGTTAACAAGGTAGAAGATAGACTAAAATCTGAAATTACTTCTGCTAAAGTAGAACTTGAGAATAAAATTGATAAAGTAAAAGTAGAACTTGAGAATAAAATTGACAATAAATTTAGTGAGCTTGATAATAAAGTTGACAAGATAGAAGATAGACTAAAGTCTGAAATTACTTCTGTTAAAGTAGAACTTGAGAATAAAATTGATAAAGTGAAAGTAGGATTTGATAATAAATTTAATGAACTTAAAAACACAGGAAAATTACATAATTGGATGTTTGGAACTATCATTACTCTTAATATAGGAATTTTTTTAGCTTTATTTTCAATAATATATTCTATATTAAACAAATAAAATTCATCATTTATCATTGACTATAATTTAAAATTATATGTTTTCTATCCGAATGAAAATGCAGCAGATCATGTCATATGATGATTTATTTCTATTTTTATTACTACTCAAATAATTAGAGAGGGGGGTATATGTATAAAGTAAAAGATGTTAATCAAGGGGAAACTTTAAGAATATAAGTGAACTACTATTTCTATAATCTTTGATTTAGAAATAGTAGTTCACCTTAATTCCTATAAAACTTTTTGCTTTATCAAAAATTGACTTACTAATCCTAGACTTAATATCATTAACGTTAATCACAAATCTTAACCTCCCAAATTTACTTACCCAATGCTCAAAAAAGTACTCTGATCAACTCTAGCAAAAAGAGAATCAATCTGATCAAGCAAATTTTTGAATTTGCAATCTTTTTGAATCCCGGACTTAAAGCATTTAGCATAAAATACATCAGTGTAAACTACCTCTAGCAATATGAATAACCAATTATTATAAGCATCACTTTCTATATGATAGAGACCCAGAATTGATTTTGTATACCTCAAACACTCTAAAAGCTCTGGCCTAAGACTCAATGGTATATCTATACGACCATCATCTTTCATACACATCATACGTAAAGATTCTATAGAAGTCATACTGATCCAGCTATGAAGCAAAACATCATCGTTATTACTAATATCAACACCTTGATTCATATATTAGTCAATCTCTCTATAAGCCAAATAACTAACTAGTAATAGTTATCTCAACAACTTCTTCTGGACGTAAATGAACAACTCCTGCCGTCTGCATTGATGCATGGATATAATCACCTTTAGAATCTCCAAATCTTCTAAAGCCTATTTCAGACATAATAGGAACAAACATTATTGCGGGATCAGGTTCATACAGAATTGGATGTTCAAGCCCTTTTAAGACTGATGTTGATATATTATGGTCTTTCAGAAGTGACTCTCGTACTGTTATATAATGAAGTTCATCGTAAAGATCTACTAAGAGAGGTGAAAACTTATGTGGCAAGAGTAACATATAAGATCCATTCAATCTTTCCTTATACTCTTCAGATTTACGTTTAGCTTCAACAACCTTTTCATATAACATAATACCAGTAGTGAATGACGAAGCCGGTGTAGCTGTTAATTTCGTTCTACCAGAAAGTGTTGCAATACCCTCCATTTTAATCGATGGTTTTCCGAAAATTATCGAGTGAACTACTATTTCTAAATCAAAGATTATAGAAATAGCTTCTTGTTTCATCCCATGATAGCTTTTTAGGTTCTATAAGAACGGTCATCCACTAGAGCATGGTCCACAAGCTTTACTTCAGGCAGTTCCTACCTTAGTTTTTATTTCCTTATAATAATAAGCTTTAAGATTTAGAGCTGCATTTATATCTCTATCGTGCAAAATATTACAACCACTACAAGTCCACCTAGTATCACTTAATTTCAGAGTTGTATTTTTAATACCGCAATTGTTGCATAGCTTGCTTGATGGAAAATATCTATCAACTTTATGCAAATAAGATTTAGACCACTCTGATTTATATGATAATTGTCTTACAAACTCATGCCATCCCAAATCATTAACACTTTTGCCAAACATTCCTTTTTGCATGCCTTTAATTGATAAGTTTTCTATTGCTATATTTTTATAATTAGCTACAAAATAATAAGATAATTTATGTAAAAAATCTTTTCTTTGATTTGAAATTTTCCTATGCAACTTGGCAACTCTTAATCTAGATTTAGCTCTATTCCTAGAGCCCTTTTGTTTTTTTGATAGTTTTCTTTGGCATTTCTTAAGTTTGCGTTCATTTTTTAGTAAATATTTAGGATGATTGATTTTCTCACCTTCACTACTTACTAAAAAATGCCTCATACTCATATCAATACCAACTATCTCTTTTTTATTGTTATTGCATTTAGTTTTATCGTTATTTTTAACATCTAAGCACTCAACTGCTACTGAAATGTAATATTTATCATCAGTATCTTTTTCTACTACTACATTTTTAATAACTTCATTGCTTTTAATTTTCCTATGTAGAGCCAACTTGACAAATCCTATTTTAGGTAGCTTTATATAATCATTTTCTATTCTTATTGAGTTTTTTTGATTATTAGTTCTAAAAGTTTGCCTATTTTTCTTACTTTTATATTTAGGAAATCCTTGCATTCTATTTCCTTTTTTAATTTCCCTAAAAAAATTACTATACGCAGAATTTAAGTCAATCCATGCGCTACAAAGAGCCAAACTATCAACTTCCTTTAAGAATGGAAATTCATTTTTATAATTACTTGGATTAACACTAAGACTTTTCTTATTTTTCTCATAATAATCTTTCTTATCACTTAACATTTTGTTATACAAAAATCTTACACATCCAAATACTTTTGAAAAATATTTCTTTTGATTGGTATTGGGATATATTCTGTATTTATAAGCTTTATTAGCACTCATTATCTTTTAAAATTATTATATTATATTTTAACTTACGTTACAAATTCATCTCCACCTAAATTTCATAGAAATTATAGGTGGAGTATTCTTTTTAATTTTTTGATAAAAAAATCACCCCTACCACGAAACTAGTCAAGAGTGAAATATTTATATATAATAGTATACAAATTAAAGTCCAAAGATTCTTTAAAAAAGAAAATCTAAACTTTGGACAAAAAAAATCACACTATGGTAAGTATAGCAAAAGATAATAATAATTTCAAATATAAAGACCCAGAAGGTCAAATAAATGCAATATTAAAAAGCCTTGTAGAACTAAATATCCATAAAGATCCCAATAATAGTCAAACAATACGAATGTCATATGTTAAATTGCAAATAATCAAGATGCTTAAACGCTATAAAAGAATAATTAAAGTTTATTGGGCAATAAATACTAAAAATACAAATTATAAACAATCAATGGGTATTGAAGAATATTCAGCTTGTGATATCCAAAAAATAGTACTTAAATTATTAGAAAATGATGCTGCAAAAAAAGTATGTAAACGCACACTAGAATTAGACATAAAGCTACTAAACAACCTAAATCTAATAAAATCTAAAATTATAAGATTTGGTAAAGGAAAAGGAAGTGTTGCTTATTATGTGCAAAACATGGAACTAATGCCTACACATAAAGACGCAATATTAGAATATCTAACACAAATGCTACAAGATAATTTGAAAGATAAAATCATCATTGGAAATTTCGATCTTAATGAACCTTTTGATAACGAACCCAAAAATATAAATTCAAAAACTACAAAATTTATCACAGAAAAAATAGAAGAAAAAAATAACGAACAACTTCATAAAAATCGTATGGGTATAATTTCGCATGTGCAAACACCGGACGTTATTAATAAAGCTAATATAAGCAATATAAATAAAGAGAATTCTAAAAACTCTTTAGAGAAAAACTCTGCAAAAAGTATTTCATGTGAAAAACCAAAAAGTGGTGAACAAAAAAGTGAAAAAGTGCGATTCAAACGAATTGGCGTAAAAACTAGACTGATCGATGTGCACAAAATAAGCAGAAACTATATGCAACAGGTGAAAGAGCTGAGCAACAACGATTCAACATACATAAACGCCCTGCTAAATTTGGAGACTGCCATAAATGAGTATGGGAAAGAATATGATATCGAAGATATTTTGAAACACTTTCTAAAGCAATTTGGCAACAGATACAAGTACAAAGTGTGGATGATGATGAAAAGAAAAGATGGCGTGATAAACGACTATGATCTCATATGGGAGGGTCGATTCAAAGATTGGTACTCGCATAAGTATAAGAAAAATTATACGACGACAAAAGAAAAATATGGCGAAAAAATAAGATTAGCAGGCAAAAATTTTGACTTTAATGCGTCAAAAAATGTGAAAGACGAAGAAGAAGAAAAAAAAGAAAAAGAGAAAACAGAAAAAGAACGCAAACTGCAGCTCAAACGACAACAAGAATATATAGAAAGGTTATTTAGGCAAGAAGAACAAGAAAGAAAAGAGCGAATCAGAAGGAGAGAAGAAGAAAAGGCAAAGTTGAGAATGGAGGTTAAAGAAGAAATACGATCTTATGTAGGAAGTATTGAAAATGGCGATTCTAGTGGTGATATTGCAAAGTTGTACCCTTTATATGAAGAGAGTAGGGGAGATAATATTGCTGTACGCCCGCCGCGGCCACAAATTAACACTAATTTTGAAGGATTCAAAACAACCAAAGGACTTTCTCTTGCTAGTTTAGGAATTATGCTTCAATATCAAGAGCAAGATCCAGACAAAGAAAAAATTTTGATGCAAAATGCAAAAGGAGAGACGATATGAAATTTACGTTGAAGTATTTGATAAGAAGACTTTATTTAAGGAGAGATAGATTTTGGCAAACTTATATGAGCGATGAGATTCAGTCTAAAAAAAATGATGAGACAATAGTTAATTTTCCAATACTAAATTCTGATGATATTGATTATGAGTATGTATCTTCATATGTTAAAGATTGGATAAGCAAGAAATATGTAGATAATTCGGATATCAAAATTCAACTAGTGGACAATCTGTATTATAATTGCGAAATAAGGAAATATAGTTTACTTGCTGGTTTTTTAGAGACTCTTCATAGAGATTATAAGGAAATTTTTCTTGGTAATTTAGAAAGAAAAAAGATAGTTGAACCTAAAATTAAGTTACAACCAGAAGATCAATCAGGAGATGCAGAAAAAGATCAAAAAGATCAATCTGTAGATCAAGCAGAAGAACGGGTTGTGCAACAAGATCAAGCACAAGCAAAAGCAGCAACTAAATCTAAGGCAGCTAAAAAGCCTGCTACTAAGCCAGGAGTTATTCAGCCAGAGGTTATTCAAAGTTAACTAGAGATTAATATGAATTATTGATTTTGCTAATGAAAGATTTGTAGAATTAGTAATTCATGTTTACTTATTTATAATTGAGTTTATTATTGAGATTAATGTTAAAAGAATTCCTACGTTAATTGTAATAATAGTTCCAAGCATCCAATTATTTAATTTTAATTTACTATTAAGTTCTGTTTTGTTAATTTCCATATCTTTTCTTATAAGATCCATATCTTTTCTTACAAGAGAAATCTCTGATTTTAAGTTATTTTCAATAATATCAATTTTATTATCAAGTTCATTAAATTTAGTGTCAATTTTAATATTTAAGTTATTTTCAATAATATCAATTTTATTATCAAGTTCATTAAATTTAGTGTCAATTTTAATATTTAAGTTATTTTCAACAGTATCAATTTTATTATTGAGATCTCTAATATCTGATTTGAATGCCATTTTTAGAAGTTCAAGATCTTTAGTAGTAAGTTCATTTTTATAGTATCTATAAGATAAATCGTCCGCAATATCTCTATCCATCCCGACTTTTACGAGCTCATTTAAGACCATTTGTCTTGTTACTACTGGCTGTATCATATGTTCCATGAAAATCTCCTTATATAATATTATAGTGTTTTTAGGGTTTATTGTTAAGTGAAAATGAATAAAATTTAGTTTGATGTATGATTTAGTAGTATGTATTGTTCTAATTAAAAATATTCAGTTTGGTTATATAAAATTGTATAGTTATAAGATTATATAAATGTAATAAATTATAAAAATAAAAAGTAACTTTCATTTTAAGACACTTTAGCTATTTGAAGATATTGAGCGATGTTCATGTAC
>NC_011224.1 GCF_000019685.1 Borrelia duttonii Ly | reverse complement strand
AAATAATATATAGTTATTATATATTTTATCAATCGTATCAATTGCTGAATCTACATTATATCTTACACTTTCTAGATAAGATTTATATCTGTTGTCTAGCCTTATTTCTTCTTTCAATAATTCCTTATCTTCCCAAGAGTCTTCATTATCTTCCCAATAGTATTGATCATAATCTTCTTCCTCTACTATATCAGTGTATGCAATAGTATTTGAGCCTGAAATATGTTTTGGCCCTAAATCAGAGTCTATAGTAAAATTAACTTCAATTGCATTGCTTTCAATAGTCTCCTTTAATTCACCACTCTCTCCATTAAGAGAAGTTAATACTCCATTAACCATTCTTGAATGACTATCTAAATTGTATCCTGTTGAAATTTCAGTGATTGAATTTTTACTCTCTACATCCTGATATTTTTGTTTTTGTATATCTTCTTTACTAAATTCAGATGTTGTATTTGATAATATAACATTTAAATCTTTCTCATTAAGAAGTACATCATTTTTTTCAAGACTGTCTTTAAGTACTAATCCCTTTTGCATATGTGCATTATCACGTTTCACATCATATTGAAGACCACTAGTTATATCATCTGATAATACATCTTGTGCTAAATTACTATTAGCAGATTTCTTACCACTAGTAGATAATCTTTTTTTGACAATTTTTCTTTTTTGCTTCGGAGACCTGACATTTTCAACAGATTGTCCACTAGTATCCAAGACAGCATTCACCTTATCAAATAAAATTAGAGATTTTTCTTTAATTTTATCGTCAAAAATTAAATCACAACTGATAAAACTAAAAAGTAATCCCAAAGACAAATATCTAGTTTTGAATTTCATTTTTCTCTCCTTTAAAGTTAATATTTAACATTAAATTTACATCAATTGAATAAAATGTAAAAAAATCCTTTTCCATATAAATACAACTTTAAATTTATCTCTTACTGTAAACTAAAACATTAATATTATTAATGCGAATTTCTATATTCATAACACACACCTTTAATATCATCAAATACTTTATCTTCAGGATCACCACCAACAAAAGGCGACTTAGCAGATCGAACAGCAGATGGCCCAGAAGATGGAGGATTTAAAAACATAAAATAATTATCAAAAACACTAGCAAGTCTTACCTCAATCCTATAATGTTCTTTTGCATCCATACCAAGATCTTCATCTCTACCCTCTACATTAGGTGAATTATCTCTACCATATTTAATATATCCAAGCAGTTCTTTAACTTTACCCTTATCATGCAATTTTAAGAAAAACCTTTTAACATACTCTTCCACTTTAGATAAATCGCCTTTTAAATAAATATTAAAATGAGCTGCACTGGCACGTGTTTTTGGTAATTCATCTTTTAATGCATCAATAAAAAAAGTTAATATACCAAGTTCATCATTATTAAGTTTAAGATTGTCTTTCCAATCAGATTTTAAATCAATATTTTTTAGGTCTTGCAATAACCGAGATTTATTCTTAGTTTTCAATAAACCACAACTTGCAAAACAAATTATACAAAATATCAATACAACTCTGCTATACACAAAATTCATCCTATCGTACCTCCAAAATACAAAATTAATTTATTAGTAATAAACATATGTCACTATTACTAATATTCACAATATGTATAACCTAATTCTATCTTTTGTACAGAATATTGCTCAAAAAACGAAATTTTAATCATAACTACAATGAATTAAGGAGTCCAAGATTTTAGTCAAAAGTAAAAATAAAAAACAATAATAAAAATAATCAAACGATATTGATTTAAAAAATTCAATATCGTTTTCCAATCATAAACACTCTTAACTCCTTCAAGGATCCTATATTCATATAAAAAATAACCTGTCATCACTTTTTATTGTTAAATTTCTGATAATAAATTAACAGATTACTACAGGCGCCACAGAAACTACTTGAACTCTTTCTTCTACCATACCATTTGTTTACTTTACTTAATCATATATACTGTTAAAATACTTTTTCTCATATTCACTTCTTAAATAAAACCTAAGAGAGTCTCCTTTCAACAAGAAGACTCTCCTTTTAAATACTATTGTTAAAAATAATATTTATACTATTACATATTTTTTTATCTTTTAAAACCCTCCAAGAACAGATTTTGCATTTTCAATAAGTTCTTCTATATCTTTCTTTCTTCCCATTACTTCACCTATCTTAGAAGAAGCAGATTCTAATTGCTTTAAAGAACTTTCTGCTTCACTTCTCGACCTTCTAGCTATTGCATCAATATTTCTTTTTCTTTCCCAGGAACTCCTATGTTTATTTTTTAATCTTTCAGTAATAGCTTCTTTCAAAGTCTTTTGTGATTTCTCAAAAAAATACTTTGCAGAGCTTCGATCATTAAAGCCACTATCAACTTTAATCATAAGCATATCAATATCATTTCTTTCCTTATTCAACTGATTGTAAACTTGAATTAGTTCCTGTTTCTTTATCCTAATATTCCTATTTAAAGGACGATAACTTCCTATTTTACTTTGAAGTTTTAGGAATATATCATAAAAACTAGATTCCAATTGTGCATACTCATCCTTAAGTTTACTTGCCTCCTCAATCAATTGATCAAAATTAGAATTCCCAAGAGCACTTTTTACATCATCAATTTCTTTTTGAGCTCCTTTTTCGTCATCAGTATCTGGCATTAAATCTTCTTCCTTTATCTCTATCTTTTCCTCTTGATTATAAGGATACCATCGCAACACTGGAATTTCAGAATTAACAGGCTTCATAGTTGCCACAGGTTGTCCTACACCTGGAACAACTTGTTGCATTGTTTTATGCCCCTCAAAACCAATGATAACATCTTCTTGATCTTTTTGATTTTCATCTTTCAAATACAAACCTTTATTATTTTTGTTTTCATCTAAAAATTTTTCTCTTGCTTCAAGTAACAAACTATTAAGAACATCAAGATCACATGATAACAAGAATAACAGTGCCAACATAAATGCTGATAATAAAACATTTTTCTTCATATTTCCCTCCTTGACTATGAAATTATTCAATTACTAAGTTTAAATATCGGAATAAAATAATTATCCAATAATATATACCATTTATTCCAAATATCAAAAATAAATTTATAAAATTATTTCACTTAGTGCCAATTACAAACCTTAAAAAAGTCAAATGAATAATATGCTTCATTAATGGTGATAATAATATTAAATTATATTATTATAGATGTAATATATTATGTTCTATATAAAAAATGCTATGTATTATAACATAAATGCCAAAATTGTTTTTTATCACTAGAACATAAAGGAGTTAATTAATGAAAAGAAGATATTATTTGCTAATATGTACACTTAGTGTATTGATGATGTTATCTTGTAAAAATGGAAGAAATAATTCAGAAGCCACAGATAGTATTTTAGCAAGAGATCAATCAAATGAAGCTGAAACTAAACCAACAACTCCAGAAGAAGCTTATTTTGAATTGGAGATAGGCGTAGAACTACTTAAAGATTCATTAAATTTCAAACCAGAAGTATTTGACGAATATAGCTTTAAAGACATTTTTGAAATAGCCTTGGGAGAAAGGAATACTGAAGAGTTTAGACATAGTGTTTATTACAACTTAAAATATGATACTCAAACTTTAAATAATTTAAAGACAATAGCAGATATTTTAATGTCAAAATCTAATTCTGATGTTAAGAATTTTGTACTTTTAATTGAAAGTTTATCTCATTTGCCAAGTTATGAATTTGAAGTGATAGACGAACAAGGCAAAATCTTAAATAATAATACCTTAACTGCACTTGCATCTAGCAAAGATTTAGAGGGACTTAATGAACTTGCTGATATGTTATACAATATGATTTTACAAAGAGAACAAAGATTTTTGATAATTCAAGAAATAATAAAGGATGCATCAAAATCTGATACTAAAGAAATACTTTTAAAAAAAATAGAACCACTTATAAAGTTAGATGTGATGCTGAATGATAAAAATTGTAATAATGTTAAACTTTGTCTTGATAGTAAAACATTATCTGACTTTCCTAATAAAATTTCAGATAAAGTTAATAATTTAATGCAGCAAATGAAATAACATATTATTTCTTGGCATTGTTAATATTATTCATATTAAAAACAATTTGTTTAATGAGAAAAGGATAGTAATTAATGCTATTGATAAATAATTAATAATTCATTGATATTACAAAGTAAAAATTAAATTTGCCCAAAACATTTTTTTGTTAAAAAAATATGGAATGATTTATATAATGGTATATATTGTATAATCTCAGTTGTATGCAGTAAATATGTGTAAGTTTATGGGGTTGTATTTTGAATTTTAAAATTGAAAAAGAAAATCTGTTAAACATAGAACATAAAGTATTAGATAAAGGTTTTATAAAACTTGTTGATTTTATGGGTAGTGATGAGAGAATAATTCAAGCTGCAAGAATCTCATATAGAGGAGAGAGCATTAAGAGAGAAGACAGAGAACTTATTGATTATTTAATCAGAAATGAACATACAAGTCCATTGGAACAAGTAGTTTTTACATTTTATGTAAAAGCCCCAATATTTGTTGCAAGACAATGGATGCGACACAGAACAGCAAGGATTAATGAAGTTTCTAGTTCTTATAGTTTAATTAGAGAAGAGTTTTATGTGCCTTTAGAAGAGAATATGAATACACACAATGTTACAGATAATCAAGATAATAAAAAAACTGAATGTGAATTTAGAGAGGAAATATTAAATAATTTAAAGGAAAATCAAAAATCTTCTTACAAGTTATATCAAAACATGATAAATCATAATATCTCAAAAGAAATATCCAGAATTGTCTTGCCTTTAAGCTTATATACCGAATGGTATTGGCAAATTGATTTAAATAATCTCTTTCATTTTATAAAATTAAGATCGGCCTTAAATGCATCAAAAGAAGTTGCTGAGCATTCATCTAAAGAAATGCGTGAATATGCTAAAGTATTACTTGAGATTATAGAAAAAATTGTCCCTATTGCCACTAAAAGTTTTAAAAATCATATCTTAAAAGGTTGTAAATTATCTTATGAAGAGATAGTTGCAATTGCTGGTGCTCTAGATATAAGTAAACTTAAATTAGATGCCAATGCATTAAAGAGATTACAAGATAAACTGAATATTTAAAGCAAATTGCTTTTATGATGATATTTATATAATACCCAAGTTGTTTTAAAGTAAAAAATAATATAAGATTAAACAAATAAAATGTTAATAATTTGCTTAATTTTTACATATGGAAAAGATGTATAGAAGTTTACTGATATATTTTTAAATAATTTTACAAAGAAAATAATAATCTTTGGTATTTTTAAAAATATATTTGATGATTTAATCATAAAGGAGTAGTTTTGATTAGTAAAATGTTTAAAGTAATATTTGCATTTAATTTGTTAATTTTATCACTAATGTTATCTTGTAAAGAAAGACAAGATAATCAAAATGAAATAACAAATGAACAAATAGATGAATCAGAATTTTCTGAAGGTTTTAAAACACCAGAAGAAGCTTATCTGGAATTACAAACAAGTCTTAATAAACTCAAAGAATTTTATTATTACAGATCTGAAAAATTTGATAAAGCGCAGTTTACTAGTTTGTTTCGTCAAATTTTAATTGAACAAAATTGCCAGCCTCAATATTGTGATATTACGAATTTTGAAAACAAGGTTTATATTAGTTTCAGATTTGATATTAAAATAATGAAACAATTGAAACTGATATTTGAAAAATTGTTATTAATACCTGCTGAACAAGGTGAAACACATTATGTTGAAGGCACACTTAAGAGTTTAAAAATATTTGCGAACATAATACATGGAGTTATAGATGAAAATGGTAAAATTTTAAGTAATGATAATTTAGTTTCAATTAAGAACAGTAATGATATAGGGGGCATTGTATCTATTAAGAACTACATAGATGATATGTACTTAGAAATGGATAAATTTTTAAAGTTATTTGAAAATATGATAACAGAATTAATAAAACTTGACACTATAGAGGATATTAGAAAAAAAATGAATCCATTATATATGTTAGCACATGGCCTAGCACATACTAAGGCAGACAACACAAATCCATTTTTCGTTATCTTTAGTGATATAACGAATTTAAGTAATAAAATTGAGGATAGAATCGTTGATTTAATACTATTTATGGATAATTAATAGTTCAATTGATAATTGCATTACAACTATATTGCAAAATTATCTCTATATAAGAGAGGTATTTATAGATATAAGCTAGCAAATTGATATAAAGTCAAAATTTTAGCACGTTCAAATATAGGTATATAAATTATACTTTTTTATTATTATTTAAATATTAATAGTTTTAATATTAATAATATTTATTATCTAATTTTAATTTTACTTGAATATTGTTTAATATTGAGTTGCAAATTTTATATTATTTAAGTATAATAAATATTACAGGTTGAGCCACCACCTGATCCAGTTTGCGTATTTTAAATGTTGATTTAAAGATGCAGGCTGGCTTTTTTTGTTATACATATTTTATATATTGCTTTTAATTATGAGTACCAAATATTTATTTAAATTAAAGTATTCATTTACTCATATTGT
Source organism: Borrelia duttonii Ly (assembly GCF_000019685.1). Classification (NCBI taxonomy): domain Bacteria; kingdom Pseudomonadati; phylum Spirochaetota; class Spirochaetia; order Spirochaetales; family Borreliaceae; genus Borrelia; species Borrelia duttonii. Next base: position 4,594 of record NC_011224.1, on the reverse strand, counting down.
TGTTATTTTTAAATAATGGTATACACTTAAGTATAATTACAAGAAAATTTATATAAAAAGGATGTTATTAAAATTTTAATAACCAATAATATTAAGCAAAATAGTATTTGGTTGTAACAATTGATAATGATTCACATATAGTAATAGTTATAAAAATGTATTGTGTCTTATGTTGTATAAATATAAAGCATTAAATGTTATAATGTATTACTAACTTTGATTTACAAATAAATACCAGTCAATACTTTTTAAAAAAAAAGGAGAGCTGGATCAGGTGGTGGCTCGGCTTTTATTTTTATGAATCATATATTTAATGACTTTTGTAAAAATATCATAAAATGATCTAGCTCTTAATTATTTATTATTTAGATTTTAAATAAATTTATTATAATATTAACTATAGCAATAATAGTTAGAATTATTAATAAATTGCTTTTACTTAAAACAATAAAATTAATTGTTTATTCATTATCTACTTGTTATATAAAAGGAGATTATTTAATAATGAAAATATTTATATTATTTTTTATTGTAGGTATTTCAAATTTGTTTATTGGATGTTCTCTAGATAGATCGGTTGAACCAACAAAACAAAAAGAGTATGCAAATTAAGCAAAAGATCAATCAAGAAACTTGTGAACCATTTAGTTTCTAAAAATTAGATTTTGTGACATATGAGGTATATAGTAAAAATGTAAATTTACATTCCCTTTTAACTGAAAATACAAAAAATTTACGTATAGTACTAATAAATAAAGCAAATCATCTTTACAATAATTTGGTAAAAAATATCAAAGACTTTATTTTGAACTTGAATAAAGGTCGCAACTTACTTGCAAAGCGCAAAGTGAATCTCACTAACTATAATAATGTTTTACTAGATAAATCCAAATTGGCTTCTGGAATTATGATAACAAATTTTAATGATGATGGTATTAAGCTATTCATAAAGAAATTTCTCTGATATATATTGACGAGTAAATTTTTTTTGTTTATTAAGTATTTATAACTACTATCTTCAATTAAATTATAAAAAATAAAAAAATTATAATATAATTATTAGCCAATTTTATATGATTAACGTATAAAACTGGCATTTTTAATAATTATATTATATGATGCTAATGTAAATCGTGCAAACTAAATATTTATTATTAGAAATTTTGAATACAAAAGTAAAATTATAATAAAACCAAAATAATTTAAATTTTGTATTCTTTTTTAAATGAAGGAAAAAATGGAGGTAAGTTTAGAATAAGTATTTTGATATATTTTAATAATATTAATATGACATAAGTTTATTATATTTATGTGTTGTAATGCTATAGGCATCAAAAAGGAGAATATATGAGAGAAGTTAAAATTAATTTATATTTATTTGTTATTATAACAATATCTTGTAAATCAGGTGATTATGTAGATGGCCAAGAAAATAAAAAAATAGATCTGTCATCAAAAAAAATAGTGACTCCTGCAAAAAAGGTAATAATCCCTCCCCCTGTCGTCATACCATCCTCTGCTTTACCTGTAATTAAAACAGAAATACCAAAGCCAAACCCACCAGTTCAAAACTATAATGCATTAGACTCCAAAAATAAAGCTTATATTAGATTAAAGAAAAGCATAGATCAATACAAGAAACAATGTAAAATTAACCCTAATCGGACTATAAAAAATACTGAGGAAATTGAAACACTTATAAAATCATTATCAGATTATGAAAAAACAGAAGAGTATAACTATATTTATACCTCATTAGAAAATGATGATCATATTATTGATAGCCTAAAAAAAGTGCTTGAGAAACTGTCTAGTATTTATTGGTACCCACCAAGATATAATAATGAAGCAAATATTACTTATTATGAAGATGATGAAGAAATACCAAAAGCAACATATAAGCATTATCATGAACAAATGATGGTAAAATCAACAACTAAAATAAAACAACCTAAAACCAAAAAATATACAGGCCTACTTCTAAGTTTACTTAATAAATTATTTGATATGACATTTTTTACTAATAATCTTTTATATAAATGTTTACACGACAAAAACTTAGCTCGTTTTAAATCTGCAGAAGAGATTAATAAAATATACGATCAATTAAATGATATAATGAATAAAAGAAAAGATGTTATTTTAAAGTTTAAGGATCAAATATTGTTGGCCGAAAAACATATTGACGAAGTTAAGATGGTTGATGAAATTAAAAAGATAGTTGAACCGGGAAAAGAGGTTTATTCTGCATATAAAGCTATGTATGAAGCTGCTGATGGAATCTGGGAGTTAAAATATAATTTAGGTTTTATGCCCTTTGATAAAAATATTATAATATACTAAAAAAATATTATAATATAATAATTTTATTATATGATGAGTAATAGCATATGACAATATTCAAGGAAACTAATTCCCACATATTGTCATAAAAAGGTCAAGCCACCCATCAGCCTAAAAATGCTCAGCTGATGGTTAAGTTGTTTGTTTTGAATGGACGAAGCACAAATTTTAAAACTTGTTAAATTATATGCATAATATAATATGTAATAAGTATTACAATGTAATATGTATTATATAAGATTAATTATTATTTGTACAGTAAAAAGTATAAAAAAACAAAATTTATATAAAATAATATATTGTTTGGGTGAACAATAAAATATGCTTTGTCATTTTGTAATTTTATGTTTAATTGCAATAAAAATAGAGAGAAAAAAGTTATTTCCTCTCTATAAGATTTGAGTTATTTGTAAAGTTTTATTTTAATTATTTTAATATAGTTTGAATATCATCGACTGCCTTTTTAATTTCAGCAATTTTATTTTCAAATATTTCTTTGTATTCAGTATTTACACGCTTTACTAATGCTTGACTATCTTTTTGTATGTCACCAGTATTAGAATCATATTCAGAAATAATGCTATCAACAGAACTGATCCATTGTTTTCGAAAACTATCAATTAGATCAAGATTTTTCTTAATATCTTTTAGTTCCTTAAGAATTAAATTATCTAAATCTTGATCCTTATCATCAATACTAATTATTGCATTTTCAAATTTTCCTTGAACAAAATTCATTCCTGTTTCTAATATTGTTTTTGCAACGACTCGATCACACTTTTCTACCTCGTTCATTATTGTTCCAAATTTTCTAAGCCTATCTTCATTCCATTCTAAAGATGCATAAAGTTGTTTTCTTGCAAGCGTATTTTCAGCAGATTGAATGTTTCGTTTGTTGTTATCCTCTATTAAAAATTTAAATACTCCCCATTTCATCCCATACTGTTCATTATCTTCAATTTTGTTGCTGTATTTTCTTAGCACCTCTATTTCCGTTTTAACTTTTTCTTTTATTAAAGCTATAAGTTCTGTTTTCTCTTTATCACTTTGTAAATTTTTTTGCACATCTCCATTTACCTCATCATCTTCTTCTGATTGTATTAGTTGTGAATAGGCATCAATTAATTGTGGAATAAGATCTATTTCTTGTGATTTTGATGCACCATCCCTGTGACCCGCACCACCATATCCGTCTTCTTTGTTTAAAGGTCTACATCCAGCCATTATAAGTGTTATTAAAAATAAAATAAAAATGTTTGTAAAAAAATTTTTTCTCATAAATATTCTCCTTCCTTAAAGTTATTATATCATAAAAGATAAATTATAATAATCATTATTATATAATAATATATATCATATTGTTCAAAAACCAATATAATTTATAAAATAATTTATAAATTTATTTAGCATTTATATGTATAAATGTTTACAAGTTGTACATAATAAAATGGAAGAGAAGCTCTGCCTCTCTTCCGTAATTTGAAAATTTAATATTTAATATATTTATTTATATTATTGTACTTATTTTAATATTTGCTTAATATCTTCCCCTAACTTTTCACTACTTTTAATAAGCCCAGAAAGAGAATTAGTGTATTTTGGAGTTAGGTAATCTACCAAATTTTTTACAGTAGTTTTGATGCTATCTTTATCATCCTTATAATCTTTAATTAAATCAGCTACAAATGTTGTCCAGGTAGTTCTTGCTTCTTCAAGTTCTTTTACTTTATCATTAAGTTCATTTATTTTTTCAAGGCTTAGAGTATTAAGATTATCTTTTTTGTCTTCTATTTCTTTAAATGAAACCTGAATTACTCCCTGTACTTTTTCTCCTACCCCTACAAGATTTTTAGGCCAAGTATCTTTATAAGTTGCATTTTTACCTATTTCTGTAAGCACTTCTCCAAGGCCTTCAATTGTTTCTTTTTTCCAGCTCAAAGACCCATAAAATCTATATCTTGTATCTTGCTTTTCAGCATCATCATAAGTTTTATTCTTGTCATCCTTTATTAATTTAAATACAGTGTCTTTTAAACCATATTGAGTATCATCAGGCTCTTTTTGACCTTCGTTTACCTTTGCTTCTGCTGCAACTTTGTCTTTAAGTTCAGTTATTATATCCGCTAGTTGTTTAGCCTCATAATAAACATCATTATTAATATCAACATTATCAACATCAAAAGGTTTTGGACTATTTGATGGACCATCACCGCTTGTTTTAGCGCTTGCACCATCTTTGTGACCACTAGTT